>DQHV01000312.1:39473-49959 GCA_003524335.1 Candidatus Aminicenantota bacterium
TCGGAACGATGCCCCAGGCCAGAACGCCGCCTCTTTCCAAGTAATCCTTTATCGGACCGGGATAATAGGCGATGGTCTCTCCATAGTCAAAGGCGTCGAAGCTGATGACGTCCGTGCCGGCATCGACGAGGATCGTCCATTCGGTGTTCCCGCAGCAGTGGACTCCGGCCAACCCGCCCTCTTTGTGGACGGCCGCGATGACATCCCGCAGGTATTGGACGACGTCGGAGCGCTGGACGCTGACATAGGTCGAGGAGCCGAAGGCCGAAAGGATCGGCTCGTCGATGAAGCAGAGCTGCGGCACCCCGAGCGCCCGGAACCGGCTCAACATCCAGCGGGCCTTCATCTCGGCGCCCTTGACCACCACATCCCTCATCATCTCGTTGTAATAGATGGCGCGTTTATTTTCGTCCGTGCGGCCGAGGCCGACGGTGATGGGGCCGGTCACGTGGTTCTTGAAATAGCGGAGACCGGCCGGTTTCTGCGCGGCCAGCATTCTCTCCATCTCGTAGATGCCCCGGCTAAAAACCGGAGAGATCTGGAAGTACTCGAGGTTCTCGGCCACGTAGTTTTCGTAGAACTTCTCCAGCCCCAGGGTGATGTCCCCGCCGGTATCGAAGTGCATCCTGCGGCTAGCCGGATCGAGGACGACACCCGGCAAACCCTCCGAGTATTGAATCTCCATGCCTTCCCGAAAATCCGTTGCTGGAAGCTGGGGCCAGATCGGGATTTCCGGAATGCTATCCAGAATGACCCGGCAGGCCGCCTCGGGACTCTGGTGGGGCAGGCTGCCGATGGCCGTGGCCAATCCTTGAGGGTTGAAGCTCATAATAGACCTCTCTCTTTGTCTTCCGGATCCAGGATATCCTTTTTTCGACAGAGAAGATAGGAGTAGGCTGGCCAGTATTTGTATAATTATGCTATTTTCTCTGAAAAAAAGCCGCCCTGATCAGGCCGGCCGTGTTCCCCTGACGAGCGCCGAAAAGACGGCTCCGAATTCCGTCCGGAGCCGGTCATCCAGAATGTCGATGAGCGGCTGTTCCTGCCGGTCCGCGTCCCGGATCGCCTCGCTGTACGGGATCATGCCCACAATGAGTGAGGCCGGAAAATGAGACCGGATCCAGCGCTCCTGGTCTTCGTCCTGGACCTTGTTGCCGATAACCCGGAACTGCCGGAGGCCGATCTCCCGGGAGAGCTTCATGATGGTTAAGGCCGTGTCGATGCTGCGGGCGCCGGGTTCGACGACGATGAGCATTTCCTGGATAGCCGAGGCTGTGGCCCGGCCCAGGTGTTCTATCCCGGCCTCCATGTCGACGATGACGGCCTCATCCCGGTGAAGGATGATCTCGGAGAGCAGACTTTTGAGCAGGACATTCTCCGGGCAGGCGCATCCTGCCCCTCCCTTCCGGACAGCCCCCATGACCAAAAGTCGGATGCCCCGAAAAATGAATGAGTACTCCTCGGGGATATCGTCGACCCGGGGGTTGAGCTTAAAAAGTTGGCCGAATTGCCGGGGAGAAGCGCCCGTCCGTTCCTTGATCAGCGCCCTCTGGTGAGAAATGGGCACGATCCTGGCCGCCTCGGACTTGGGAATCCCAAGGGCGGAGGCCAGGTTGGCGTCGGGGTCGGCGTCGACGGCCAGGACCTTGTAGCCGTTCTGGACAAAATAATGGGCCATGATCCCGGCGATCGTCGACTTGCCGACTCCGCCTTTTCCGGACACCGCGATCTTCATCTTCTCTCTTTCATTTTTTGGCCAGCAGTACCTTGACCATCTCCAGGGCGGATGCGGCATCGGGGGCATAGCCGTCGGCCCCGATCTCGTCGGCGTATGACCGCGTCACGGGAGAGCCCCCGATCACGATCCGAACTCGGCCTCTGAGCCCGGCCTGCTCTATGGCGGCGACGACATCTCTCATATAGGACATCGTCGTCGTCAGCAGCGCGGACAGCCCGAGTATGGACGGACGGTTGGCCTTCACCGCGCGGACGATATGGCTCCTGGAGACATCGACCCCCAGGTCGACGACCTCATACCCGGCTCCCTCGAGCATCATCCCGACGATCTTCTTCCCGATATCGTGGAGGTCTCCCTTAATCGTGGCCAGGATGATTCGGCCGCGGAGATGATCCCGGTCGGGCGAAAAGAGCGGGCGGAGGATTTCCAGGCCGACATTCATGGCCCGGGATGCAATCAGGACTTCGGGGATGAAGACCTCGTTGTTTTTAAACTTTTCCCCGACCGCCGACATGCCTTGGACAAGGCCGTCGTCAAGGATTTTATCCGGGAGCTGTCCCTGAGAAAGGGCCTTCCTGGTCAGCTCCTTGACCCTGGCCGAATCACCGGACTCCACACTCGCCGCAATCTCGGACAGGGTTCGCATGGCCTTTTCCCGTTTTCTTTTGTATAATCTTGCTAGAAGACTTTCATCGGAATTATACCAGAATGGAGACCGGGAAAACCATAGCCGCGGCCCAGTTCAAGTCCCTGGCCGAAGAGTACCGGAACAAGACGGGGCTTCCTCTCAGCCTGGTCGACCTCGGGGGCAAGACGATCCACGGGCCCGTGGGCTGTGATTTTTGCCGGAAGGCTGTTGCGGGCCGGGGGGAGAAGCTGGTTAAGAACTGCCGCCAGAAGATGGCCCAGGCCGTCGAGGAATCGTTCCGCTGGGGGGAAGGCTACATCACAACCTGTCCGCTGGGGTTTGTCCTCTTCGCGGTGCCCATCGTCCGGCACAAGAAGCTCAAGGGAGGGTTGATCAGCGGTTTCTCCATCTTCGCCGAGATGGAGGAGGATTTCGCCGAAGAAGTCTCCGCCAACCTGGCCAAGTTCGGGGCGGACGCAACACGGTCCGGCCTCAAGGCCAAGCGAGTCAAGAGCATCTCGCTCAAGAAGGCGAAAGAATCCGTCTCGCAGCTCATGTCGCTGACCCAAAAGTACCGGATTAATGACCTCGCTTTTTTGAGGGAGAGAAACGAAAAATACGTCCAACAATACAAGATCGCCAACTTCCTGGAGAAGCTGAAAAGGGAAAATCCCGATATCGCCCGGAAGATCCTGGACAAACAGGACGAGATCATCCAGAAGGTGAAGCTGGGGGACAGGGCCGGAGCCCGGGAGATCCTGAACGAATTCCTCGGGTCGATTTTTTTCGAGAGCGGGATGAACTTCGAGGTGATCAAGGTCCGGATCATCGAGCTCATCGTCATCATTTCCCGGGCGGCCATCGAAGCCGGAGTCGGCGCGCAGGAGCTCCTCGGGCTCAACTATTCCTACCTGACGGAGCTCAGCAAAGTGACCGATTTGGAAGAGCTGCTTTTCAAGGTCACCCGGGTTCTGGAGAACTTCATCGCCAAGGTCTCGCTGGGCAAGGAGAAAAAGAGGAAGGTCCGGTCCCAGAGGATGCGCGATTTCATCGACCAGAACTTCACCCGGAAGATCACCGCCCGGGATGTGGCCGGAGAGGCCGGACTCAGCGTCGGCCGGGCCCTGCACCTCTTTCGGGAGGAGACGGGGATCGCCCTGACGGGATACATCAACAAGATGAAGGTCGACTACGGAAAATACCTTTTGCTAAACAGCGACATCCAGCTGGCCGAGCTGGCCGACCAGCTCGGTTACTACGACCAGAGCCATTTCACCAAGAATTTCAAGAAACTCGAGAAAATCACCCCCTCCCATTTTCGGTTGAAGTACCGGACGGAATATTAGGCCGGAAATCTAGGACGTGCCTCTAACAGGCCGAAATCCTCACCCCGCCGGAATAAAGCCTGCTAAACTCTTGTCCCGCCTCCACTCAGAAATAGAACCGCAGCCCGACCCGGAAGTACCTCGGTTCGCAGACTGCACGGGCCTTTCCGTAGTTCACGAGGCCGACATTGCTGTACAGGGATGTCTCGACTCCACGGTTGAAAACATTGAAAGCATCGAGCATCAGCCCCAGTTTCAGCTTCTCCGTGAAAGAGAAGAGCTTTTCCAACCGGAAATCAAGGCTTAGCTGGGCCGGAAGCCGGTTCGATCCCCTGGATTCGATGAAGATACTGGGCTTACCTGTGGCCGAAGGTCCGGTGACGGTTTTCGTGTAATTCCAGCCGCTCTGGTAGGTGAACCGGGGGGTCAGGATAAACCCGAAAGGCAGGCTAACGGTCCCATAGATGTTGAGGGCATGAGGGGCATCAAAGGGCAGAATACCGTAGGCGTTGATCTGCCGGTTGGGGTTCTCATAAAACGCGCCGCCCCAGGATTGGGTGGTCGCGTTGGTATGGTTACCCTTGGTTTGGCTGTAGGTGTAATCCACGTGGAGCATCCAGCCGTCGGAGAACCTCTTGTTCAGGGCGATCGAGAGTCCAGTATACTTATTCTTGGGCGTCAGGATCTCGCTCTGGGAGGCACCTTCTGTCGGGTTGGCGAGGACGAATTGATCTTGGGAATCATCGGCCTCTGCATAGAGCCCGATGCTTTGCGGCTGCCCGTCTTCATCCTTGTACGTCCAAGGGAATAGGTCCCAGGTTGCCCCTCTGTTTACCCGGGCGATGAAATTTTTATATTCGCGGTAGATGAAGGTCAGGGAGAGGGCCGTGTCTTTCATCAGGGTCCTCTCCAGTCCGAAGGTGAACTGGTCGGAATGTGGAACCCGGAGGTTGGGGTCCACCGTTCCTGAAACGGCATAGGACTTCCTGTAGACCTCTGCTTTGCTACCGTCCTGGAGCAATTCATAGATAACGTAGTCATCAATACTGGGGTCGAGCGTGTTGAAGAAATAGGTTTTGAAGGATTCGTGGAACCGGCCGTAGTGGGCTTTCAGGGCCGTGGTGTGGTCGCCGAAGACATCGAAGGTCAGACCCAAGCGGGCTTCGATGGCGTCTTTCGGCTTGAAGAAAGCCTCGCTTTGGAGGTTGGGCAGGAATCCCCGATACCGGCTCCAGCGAATGCCCGGGTTGATGGTCAACCGGTCGCCAACCTTCCAGGAATCCTGGGCAAACGCCGACGCCTTCCAGCCGTTGCTCTTCAAGTTGTAACCGTAGGAGTAAGCCAGGGTCATGTAGCGGTAATCATAGTAAACGTAGCTGTAGCCGTAGTAATTGTCCGCATACCTGAACCCGCCCGTGTAACCCGTGGCCGCGTTGTCGTTGCCGGTGAGGTATTCGACCCCGACCTTAAAATCGTGCGAACCGCCGATGAAGTCCGCGGCATGATGGGACACGCTGGCGCTGGCCGTGTAATGGGTGGAATCCGACTCGCCCCAGAAGTACATGTTTCCCGTGTACATCCCGGTGAGATAATCGTATCTTTCCGGGACATCCCTCCCCTTGTTCGGCCTCTGGTCATACCAGCTCCAGTACCGTCCGAGCTTGACCTCGGCGAACGTGTCTTCGGTGAAAGTGTGGAGGAAACTGAGGGAATTCGGAAACCCCGGGCCCACATCATAATAGGTGGCGTCGGCCTCGCGGTCGATACTCATCCCCCGGTTGAAGACCTGGAAATATTCGTATTCCGCAAAGGCCGAGAGCCGGCTGTTCTTGTTGATCTGCCAGGTCAGCTTGCCGAATCCTTTGGGGATCTGGCTGGATACTCTCTTCGTGAATCCCTTATATTCCTCGTCCTGTTGGATGAACCCGCCCGAGACATAGAACCAGAGCTTGTCCCTGATGATCCGCCCGCCGAGGCCGAAGTGGGCATCCATGTAGAAGATCCGGTTGGGCGCTTCAAAAAGGGAAAACTTGGGGTTGGCGGGGTCAAAGTTTGTGGTGTTCCAGCGGAGTGGAGAATAAGAGAACTCGGCCAGTCCTTCCAAGGAGTTCCCGCCGCTCTTGGTGATCAGGTTGAGGACGGCGCCGGTGAACCCGCCGTATTCGGCGTTGGCGCCCGAACCCGCAACCTGGGCCTCTTCTATGATGTTGAGATCAGGGTACTGCCAGTCCGCCCCTGACCCGATAAAGGTCAGCAGGCTCTGGCCGTCCAGGTTCCACTGGTTGCTGACCCGGGAGGCCGCGCCCATGGCGCTGTCGTCTTTGACTCCCGGAGCCAAGTTGATCAAGTTGGTGGAGTTCTTGTAGCGCATCTCTCCGGCAACGGTCTGGAGCATCTGGATGTCCAGGTTGGTGGCATTCATTTGGGAGTCTTTGACATCGACCAGGGGGGAAGCCCCCACAACGGTGACTTCTTCCTCGAGCGTCCCGATTTTGAGGGTGAGGTCGACCGTGATGGTCTGCCCGACGAAGATCCTGACATCATCCCTTTTCATGGTGGTAAACCCGGCCAGCGAACCTACCAGAGTGTACGTCCCGCGGGGCAGGGCGACGAACCGGAATCTTCCTTCGACTGTCGTCATTTTCGCCTGCGTTCCCCCGATGAGGTCGGGAGAAGAGATCTTGACCTCCGCACCGGGAAGCGGATTTCCCTGCTCGTCGAGCACCCGGCCTTCGATGGCTCCCGTCGTCCCGCTCTGAGCATTGGCCAGCCCGCAGAGCAATAGGAACACAGAAAGCAGGGCCGGAATCGTGTTGAGCCTATGCTTCATGAAAACCTCCTTATGATATATTCGATCAATGGTCAGCCAATAACCTATTTGAACCCTTATTGTCAACAGCTTTTCATTTTAGGGCGCGCGGCCAGATCACTGCCCGGCAAGAAAAACCAGTGACGCCGGAAATGGTTTGAAAAAGGGGCTTTTCAATGCTAAGATAGTGCCCCATGGCGCAGGAGCACTCTTTCGACATCGTCTCTAAGATCGACTGGCAGGAGGTCTCCAACTCTGTCCAGATCGCCCTCAAGGAAATCACCAACCGGTTCGATTTCAAGCACAGCCGCGCCGAGATCATCCAGGAAAAGGACAAGCTGATCTTGATCGCCGAGGACGGCACCAAGCTCCGCAGCCTCATCGAAGTCCTGGAGCAGAAGATGGTCAAGCGGCATATCCCCCTCAAGGCCGTCCAGTACCAGAAGGTCGAGAATGGACCCAACCGGACGGTCAAGCAGGAGGTCCATTTCCAGGTCGGCATCCCCATCGAAAAGGCCCGGGAGATCGTCAAGCTCCTCAAGCAGCAGAAATTCAAGGCCCAGGCCTCCATCCAGGGAGACCAGGTTCGTGTTTTCTCCCCAAAGATCGACACTTTACAGGAGGTCATGGCCTTCCTTAAAGGGCAGGATCTCGCCATCCATATGGAATTCGCCAATTACCGATGAGAAACCCCATCCCCCAGAAGGCGCACTACCTGCTCCGGCAGAGAAAAGACCTCAATGATGTCTACAACCATATCCAGGCGGAGCTCGGCCGGGTCGAGGAGAGCCTCAAGATCTTCTCCGCCTCACCCAACCGGCTGATCTCTGAGATTAGCAATTATCTCTTCCAGAAAAAGGGCAAGCGCATCCGGCCGGCCCTTCTCATCCTCTGCTCCAGACTTCTCAACTACCAAGGCGAGGAGCACATCTTCATGGCCGCACTGGTCGAGTTCATCCACACCGCCAGCCTGATCCATGACGACATCATCGACAACGCCGGCCTCAGAAGGGGAAGGGACTCCGTCCATGCCCGCTGGGGCCCGAACATATCCGTCCTCCTGGGCGATTACCTCTACATCAGGACCATCGGCCTGTCCCAGGAAAGCGCCCATCCCGAGATCATCCGCATCCTCACCGATGTCTCGGCCCGGATGATTGAGGGCGAGCTGACCGAGTACCACCTGAGCGGCAACCTGGAAACGGCCGAGCAAGACTACATCGATATCATCGACAAGAAAACAGCTTCGCTCTTTTCCGCCGCCTGTCAGATCGGGGCGATCCTGAGCCGGGCGACCCGGGAGCAGGAACGCCGGCTCGTCGATTACGGCCGCAACTTGGGCCTGGCTTTTCAGGTGACCGATGACCTGCTCGATTTCCAGGGTGAGGAAAAAAGGCTGGGCAAACCCGTGCTCTCCGACCTGAGCGAGGGCCGCATCACCCTGCCCTTGATCTATGCCCTTCGCCACGATGGGTCCGAAAGCCGTGAGCGCCTGCGGACCCTGCTCGAAAAAAAGAAGCTCGACCGGCGGGCGAAGGGAGAGATCCTGGATATCATCAAGGCCAACGGTGCATTGGACTATGGGCACCGAAAAGCGGAAGAGTTTTCTCGACGGGCCCGGGAGGTCGTCTCCGGGTTCCCTGAATCTACGCACCGGGATGCGCTCAGCCTGCTGGCCGAGTTTGTCCTGAACAGGGACAGCTAAAGGCGGACGAGCCCTTGGTCGAAATCGAAGTCAAAGTCCGGGTCAAGGACGCCGCCGCCATGCGTCAGGCCATCCTCCGGACCGGTGCTAAGCTAGAGAAGGAACGCTATCCCGAAGAGAACACCCTATTCGACCTCTCCTCGCGCGTCCTGACTGCGAAGAAATGCGCCCTAAGGCTGCGCCGGGCGGGCCGCAAGGTCTTCCTGACCTTCAAGGGAGCGCCCCAGAAATCGCGGCGGTTCAAGGTCCGCGAGGAGCATGAAACCGAGGTCAGGAACGAAAAGGCGCTGCGGCGGATTCTGCGCGGACTGGGGTTCGTGGCCGTCTTTCGCTATAAGAAGTCCAGGACGACTTTTCGGCGGGGCCGCCTGCGGATCTCGCTCGATGAGACGGCGGCGGGTGTCTTCTGTGAATTCGAGGGGGAGCGGAGCGATATCGTCAGGTATGCCCGGATCCTGGGATTCTCTTCGCCGGAACTGATCAAGCAGGACTATGTTCAGATCCTGCAGGACCGGGGAAAAGAGGGCTAGCCCTCTTCCTCCTCGCCTCCCTTCTCTTCTTCCAGTTCCTCGAGCGGCTCGAACTCCTCGGAGAACTTGGGTTCGGCCTCTGCTTCTGCGCCAGCCGCAGCTTCGTCTTCTGGAACCGCGGGCACAGCGTCCCCGGCCACTTCTTCTTCGATTTCGCTGACCACTTCGTCACCGAGAAAGACGCGTTCCTCCGGCTCGGGAACCTCCTCTTTCTTGGTCTTCAGGATCTCGAATTCGACGAGCCCCAGCCTGACCTCGTTCTGGGCGATGCGGATGGGGTTCCGGGATTTTGACTTGAGGCGCGATTTTGCACCCCTGAGAAGCTCTTTCGCCCTCTTGGAGGCGATAATCACAAATCGGTACTTGCTGTCGACATTACCCAGGTCTTTCAACGAAATTGGATTCCTCCTCTTCTATTCCTTGAACGACGGGATTGTAGGATAACAGAAACGCCCGAAAAATTCAATTTTTTTCCCGGGAATATTCACATCCCCGGGCCGCTGTGCTAGAATGGGGTTTCCGTTTTCGCTGCCGAGAACACTCGATCCCTATGTCTGAACTCATGAAACAACCAAAGGCTATCTGGGCAATCGGCGGAGGCAAAGGAGGAACAGGCAAGACCTTCCTCTCGGCCAACCTGGCCATCGCCCTGAGTGTAGAACGAGGCGACGTCGTCGCCATCGATGCCGACCTCGGTGGCCCCAATCTGCACACCCTTCTCGGCGTCCGCGAAAACGGCCGGGACCTGGGGGATTTCGTCAGGAACGAGGCCGCCCGGCTGGAAGACATCGCCATGCCCACCTCCTTCCCGGGGTTGCGTCTCGTCCGCGGGAGTGAGAATACGCTCTTCCTGGCCAACCTCAACCACTACCGAAAGCTGAAGCTCATCCGGCAGATCAAGAGCCTGCCCGCGCGAGGCGTTGTCATCGACCTGGGGACGGGAAGCGCCTACAACACCCTGGACCTCTTCATGATCGCCAGCCCCGGGATTCTCGTGGTCACGCCCGAGCCGACGGCGATCGAGAACGCCTACCTTTTCCTGAAATCGTGCGCCCTGAGAGTCTTGAAAGTATACGCCCGGCATTTCGGCATCCCGGACTTCGACCAGAAGGTGAGCCAGTGGCTCGAACACCCGCCCACTACGCTGAGAAAGTTCAAGGAAACGCTGGCCGCCGGCGACGGCTCGGCCGGCCAGGTCCTCATCGCCGCGCTCAACAACTTCAAAGTCTATCTCGTCATCAACAAGGCCCGGGACAGGAAGGACATCCATCTCGGCCATTCCATCGTCGACGTCGTCCGCAAGTACTTCCTCATGGACATAAACCTCCTGGGAACCATCCCCTATGACGAGAGGGTTGATTGGAGCCTGAAGAGGTTCTCCCCGTTTGCCTTCGAGCACCCCGAGAGCGCAGTCGCCCGGGTGATCCGGTCGATGGCCGAGAGGCTGTCCCTGGAAGCGCCCCCTGTCAAACCGGAAGAGAGACTGTCGCCGCAGGCCTGAACGATGATCAAGAAGATCGAGGAAATGGACTTCTATGAACTCCTGAACTTGCGCCTCGACGCCTCGCCGAAAGATATCGAAAACGCCTACCTCCTGGCCGTCGCTACATATCACCAGGAAGGCATGGCCTCCTATGGGGTGCTCGGGGACGTGGAGCGGGGACTCATTCTGGACAAGGTCGAAGAGGCTTTCCAGACCCTGCGTGACCCGGCAAAGAAAAAAGCCTATGATCCTCTCGTCCTTCCCGGGC
>DQHV01000082.1 GCA_003524335.1 Candidatus Aminicenantota bacterium
CGACCTCGCGGAACACGAGCGGCTCCAGCTCGACATACTGACGGACGTCGCCGGGAATCTTGACGAGGAGAGTCCCCTCTTTGGTCGGCATGACCTTGATCTGCATGAGCAGCGAGGCGATTTTTTCATACTTGGTGTAAGACATCCGCGTGACGCCATAGACCCCGCTCACCTTCTTCAGCCTCTTCAGGGCATCGGCCGAGGGCTTGAGTTCGGCCAGCGGAGATGAAGCCGGGTAGAGGCGGTTGAGGAAGGCATGGAAGAGCTGCTCTCTCGAGCCGCCGGGGCCCGTGTTGTAGGAGACGAACCAGCCCACGTTCTTATCCGGGATCAAGGCCAGCTGGGAGTGAAAATAGATCGTGTCACCCCCGTGCTCGATCAGGTGGAGGTCGTTGTAACCGAATTCCCAGAACCCGTGCGCATTGCCGTTGATCCGCGGGTCATGGCCGAACAGCCGGGAATGCATGAACTTGGCGGTTTCTTCCTTCAGAATCCGGGCGTCACCGTAGGCACCGTTCTGGAGATGGGCGATCATGAACCGGGCCATGTCCGTGGCGCAGGCGCTGAGGGCGCCGGCCGGGGCCATCCCGTTGAGCAGCTCGAATTTCTCTTCCTTGAAGGCTCCGTTTTTATATGTATAGCCGGTGGACATGTCCGGCGCCAAGGCCTCCGGGAGAGGCTGCCGGAAGGTGCTGTGCTCGATCCCCAGCGGCTTGAAGATATTCTCTTCGATGTACTGCTCGAAGGGCATCCCGGAAACGACCTCGACGATGTAGCCGGCCAGAGACGTCCCGTAATTGGAGTAGGAAGTCAGCTCTCCGGGCGGACGGACCCGAGCCGGCATGTAGGTGGTCAGCCATTTGCCCAAAGGCATGAGGTCCTCGGGCTTCCTGGCGGCCATCCCGGTTCCCCGCTCCTCAAAACCCGGGGTGTGCGAGAGCAGATGATTCAGCGTGATCGGCTGGGGGAAGGTCGCCGGAATCTGGAATTCTTTGAGGTAGGTGTTGACGTCGGCGTTGAGGTCGAGCTTCCCCTGCTCGTAGAGCTGCATCACCGACGTCCAAGTGAAGAGCTTGGAGACGGAGCCGGGACGGAACATGGTCCGGTCCGGAAGGACCGGCGTCTTGGACTTGAAGTTGGCATATCCGTAGCCCTTGGTGAAAAAGAGCTGTCCGTCCTTGACGACGGAGATCGTCGCCCCGGCGATGTGGTTGGCCTCGAGGTGGGCGGCCATAACGCCGTCGACAAAGGCCTCGAGTTCTTTCACATCGGAAGGCCCCTGAGTCGCCGGCGGAGGCGCCGACCCCGCCTCCTGGCAGGGCGAAGCCAAGGGAATCAGGCCGAGTAGCAAAACACACGTCGCCAGACCGATATTCTTCATCATTCTGACCTCCTTAGAGAGAATCGCCATCACTTCGTCCGGGCTTTTTTAAGCGTTTCCTCGATCCAATGATCGATGATCTCGCGGAGCAGGCAACGGCATCTTCACTCCTCCTTGTCACGAGATATCCGGTCGATCATCCAGTCGACGGGACCTTCAGTTCGTGGAAAAAAAACGATCCAGGTCGACGATGGCGAGCCTCGGTGCAAATTCCGGATGCGCCCAACTATATATTTGGAAAACTCCGGAAGTCAAGAGCGGGAAAGTGGAAAAATTTTGATTGAAGAAGGGGGTTTACAGTGCCCTTCCGAATGTGCTAAGGTAACCTCTAATAAAGAGGCCCGCCGTCAAAACAGACAGCGACTTTAGCCCGCCGCTCGCCGAGCGGACATCAAGGGCTTATCCCATCATCATCATCTTACCCATCTCATAACCAGAGGAGTCATCCATGTTCAGCACCACCCACTTCCCTAAAGCCCTCAAATACTGGCATGAGGGCAAGATCTACGGCTGGACGGACGCCCATGTCCATCCGATGGTCCACGCTCTTCACTACGGGTCTTCGGTCTTCGAGGGAATCAGGGCCTACTCGACGGCCAAAGGCATCGCCATCTTCCGGCTCAAGGAGCACCTCGACCGATTCCTCTACTCGGCAGCCGTCGCCAAGATGGATGTTCCCTACACCAGAGAGGATATCACCCAGGTCATCAAACTCACCCTGAAGGAGAACAAGCTCGAGTCGGCCTACATCCGTCCCCTGCTCTTCTTCTCCTACGGAAACCTCGGCCTCGTCCCCAAGTTCTGCCCGGTCGAACTCGTCGTCGCGACCTGGGAGTGGGGCGCCTATCTCGGAGAGAAATCCGTCAACGGAGTCTCTGTATGCATCGTCCCCTGGCGGCGTCTCCATCACAGCCAGTTGGACATGAAGGCCAAGCTGGGGGGGGCCTACATCCAGTCGACCATCTGCGGACTGGAGACGCGGGCCGAAGGCTACGACGAAGCGGTCTTCCTGAACCTGGAAGGGAACGTGGCCGAAGGGCCGGGGGAGAATATTTTTATCTCCAAGGACGGTGTGCTCAAGACCAACGACACCTCGGAATCCATCCTGGAAGGAATCACCAGGACGAGCCTGCTCGAGATGGCCAGGGACTCGGGCTTAAAGACGGTCATCGGACCGATCAGCCGAGAGGAGCTTTTTACGGCCGACGAAGCCTTTTTCTCCGGCACGGCCGTGGAGGTCACCCCCATCATCCGGGTCACCGACGCTTCGAATCCCGGTGGCTCAAAAAGGGAATACGTCATCGGCTCAGGGCAGGTCGGAGAGACGACGCGGCGGCTCCGGCAGATGTTCAAGGAAGTCGTCACCGGGCAAATCAAGAAATATGAAAAATGGCTCACCTTCGTGGAGAGGTGAGGGATAGAAGGACTCTCGATGACCGAGCCCAGAGACTTCTTGAAGAAGATCAGTCCCTATAAGCCCGGCCGACCCATTGAGGAAGTGGCCCGGGTTCTCGGCTTGAAAGGGGAGATCATCAAGCTGGCCTCCAACGAAAATCCAATGGGGCCTTCCCCCCTGGCGGTCCAGGCCCTCAAGAACGCCTTGGTCGAATCCAACCTCTACCCCGATGACAGCTGCTTTCACCTCAAGAAAAAGCTGGCCGAGAGGATGGGTGTGGAGCCCGGAAATATCTTTGTCGGAAACGGCTCAGTCGAAATCCTCCCTCTCATTACCCTGGCCTATCTTGGCCCGGAACACAGCGCGGTGGCCAGCCAGAGCGCCTTTATCTGGTTCAAGATCGCCGCCCAGATTGCCGCCGGCGAGCTTGTCGAAGTGCCGATGAAAGATTATCGGCATGACCTCAAGGCCATGCTCAAAGCCATTACGAACAACACGCGGCTGGTCTTCATCGCCAACCCCAACAACCCCACAGGAACAATCGTCACCAGGGCGGAGGTGGAGGATTTCTTCAAGAACGTTCCGGAGGACGTCCTGGTGGTCATGGATGAGGCCTACTTTGAATACATCGACGATCCCGATTATCCCGAGTCCTTGAGATATCTTCGGGAAGGCCGGAATATCCTGATTCTCCGCACCTTCTCCAAAGTCTACGGCCTGGCCGGCGTTCGCCTCGGATACGGAATGGCCCCCCCAGAGGTTATCGCCAGCCTGTCCAAGCTGCGGATATCCTTCAGCGTCAACCTCCTTTCCCAGGTTGCCGGGATGGCCGCCCTGGATGATCATACACATGTCGAAAAAAGCCGGGCGACGAACGCGGCCGGAAAGAAATATCTCTATGAAGCCTACCGGAAACTGGGCCTATTCTATCTCCCGACGTATGCGAATTTCCTGTTCGTCGATTTCGGAAAAGACAGCCAGGTTGTTTTTGAATCCCTCCAGAAAAAAGGGATCATCACCCGGACGATCAAAGAATATGGATTTCCTCATGCCCTGCGCATCACGATCGGCACCGAAGACCAGAATCGTAAGCTCATCAAGGCACTCGGAGAGATGTTATAAATCATGAATCCTAAAGGAGGAGGTCAGAATGATCGTTAAATTGGCTGATGGAAAAGAGATTCCGGTCGAAATGCACAAGGCCAGGATGGTGCAGAAGGTCGTCCTCGTCCCGGCTGANNAACAAAAGACATTTTCCTGGACATGCTCACCGACAGCGGCGTCAACGCCATGAGCGACAATCAGTTCGCGGCTTTTCTCAACGCGGACGATGCCTATGCCGGGAGCATGACCTTCTACGAGTTTGCCGATGCGGTCAAGGATATCCTGGGCTACCAGTATGTGATGAACGTGCATCAAGGGAGAGCCGCCGAACACCTTCTGGCCAAGATATTCGGCAAGCCCGGGGGCGCCGTCATCACTAACTACCATTTCACCACGACCAAGGCCCACATTGAAGTCACCAGCGGCTCGGCCTGTCTTGAGCTCTATGCGGATGAAGCCTTGAAAACAAAGAGCACTCATCCGTTCAAGGGGAATATGGATATTCAGAGGCTCAAGGACGCCATTAAGAAGTGGGGAAAAGACAAGATCGGCTATGTCCGCATGGAGGCGACGACCAACCTGCTCGGCGGACAGCCGTTTTCGATGGAAAACCTCAAGGAGGTCAGAAAGGTTTGCGACCAGCATGGTCTCCTCACGGTCATGGATGGCAGCCTGATCGCGGAGAACGCCTATTTCATCTGGAAGAGGGAGAAAGAGTACCAGAACAAGACGGTTGCCGAGATCATCAAAGAAATGTGCAGCCTGGTCGACCTCTTCTACCTCAGCGGAAGAAAGAATACCTGTGTCCGGGGCGGGTTCATCGCGACCAACAAAAAGGAATTGATCGAGCAGTTGGAGCCCTGGCTGCCCCTCTACGAAGGGTTCTACACCTACGGCGGGATGTCGATGAGAGAGATCGGGGCCATGGCCGTAGGATTGCGCGAGATGGTCGATCCCGCGGTCGCCGGCTGCTCCATCGAACAGATCAAGTATTTCGTCGAGAAACTCGACGGGATGGGCATTCCGGTAGTCACTCCTCCCGGGGGGCTGGCCTGCCACGTCGATGCCCGGAAATTTGTCAATCACATTCCCAAGGAACACTATATCGCCGGGGCTTTGACGGCCGCGCTTTATATCGCTTCCGGTGTCAGGGCCATGGAAAGAGGCACCATCTCCACGGACCGGGCCAAAGACGGCAAGGAAGTCTATGCCGACCTCGAACTCACCCGGATTGCCCTGCCCAGAAGAGTCTATTCGATATCCCATATCGAGTACATCATCGACAGACTCAATTGGATATATAAAAATCGAGAACTGATCAAAGGACTCCGGTTCATCTCTGAACCCCCCGTGCTCAGGTTCTTCTTGGGCAAGCTGGATGCGCTGGATAATTGGGGCAGGAAATTCTGTGACGTTTTCAAAAAAGACATTGGAGGGACGTGGTAAGGAACGCGCCGAAGAATATAAAACTGAAGACCATCGGCGTCGTCCATTCTCCGTTCCATGTCCGCGAGGACATCGACCCCCGCCGGAACTTCCGGCCAAACGGCTTCTCCGACGTCCGGGGCGAGCTCGAGATCGACCCGGCCTATGCGGCCGGGCTCAAAGATATCGCCGGCTTCTCCCACTTGATCGTCATTTTTGCCTTTCACAAGTCAGGACTCGGCCACCTCCTCGTCAAGCCGCCTTTCGAGAGCCGGCGGCGGGGCGTGTTCTCCACCCGTTCGCCGCACCGGCCCAACCCGATCGGGATGACGGTGGTCCGGCTCCTCGGGCGCCGGGGGAACGTCCTCCGAGTCTCCGGGATCGACCTGCTCGAGGGCACTCCGGTCCTGGACATCAAGCCCTACACCTCCCGGGACAGCAAGCGCGGAGTCAAACACGGCTGGATGCGGACCTCGGTTCTGAATAGATAATCGCCCTAAAAGAGATAGGGGATATCGTTTCCCGGGGTGGATCGCTTCGGGTCTGGGATGGCCTGGAAAGAGGGCTGTTATGACAGATAAAGAATCAAAGGTCGCTCTGGCCTCTTTGTCCATCCTGCTGGCCGCCGCTGGGCTGCTTTCCCAGGACATCCTCAGCAGCCTGGGCCAACAGCAGGATTACATCAGCCGGAGGATCTCCTCCTACGATAGAAGCGGAGGGAACCGCGACTCGCTGACCATCGAGCCCGGCGCCACGGCCGTCCTGGCCGAGATCCCCGGCCCCGGCGCCGTCCACCACATCTGGGTCACGATCGCCGCCGAGCCGTTCTACGGACGCAAGCTCGTCCTGCGGATGTACTGGGACGGCGAGACCGCGCCTTCGGTGGAGGCGCCGGTCGGCGACTTTTTCGGCGTCGGCCACGGCCTTAACCGAAGTTTCAGTTCCCTCCCCCTCAACTGCTCGAGTGAGGGCCGGGCCCGGAACTGCTATTGGCAGATGCCCTTCCGCAAGTCCGCCCGCATCACCGTGACTAACGAAGGCCGGAACCCCGTGGCCGCCTTCTATTACTATGTGGACTACCGAGTACTTAAAGAACTCTCAGAGTTCACCCCGTACTTTCACGCCCAGTACCGTCAGGAGATGCCCTGCGCCGCGGACCGGAACTACGTCCTGCTCGAGGCCGAGGGACGCGGCCACTACGTCGGCTGCAACCTGAGTGTGCTGCAGCGGGCCATGGGCTGGTGGGGGGAGGGCGACGACATGATCTATGTCGACGGCGAAGAAACGCCGTCCCTCCACGGCACGGGCTCCGAGGACTACTTCTCCGACGCCTGGGGCATGCGCGAGGACGAGAACCCGTTCTATGGCTGCCCCCTCCAGGAGGAGGATTTCCAGGCCGGTTCCAAGGCGACCGTCTACCGTTTCCACATCCCCGATCCGATCCCGTTCAACCGATCGATTCTGGTGACCATCGAACACGGCCACGCCAACGATCGCGCCGACAATTTCTCGTCCGTGGCCTACTGGTACCAGGCCGAACCGCACAAACGATTCCCTCCCTTGCCCCTAGTGGATCAAAGGCTCCCCTTTGCGCTCGAGCCGCCGGACAGCTTCATCCGGCCCAACTGGGAGAAAAAGGAATCCCCGGCGGGCGCCGCCTTCGAGGACAGGCAGAAGGGATTGGCCTTTGAATCGGGGAGACTTTCCCCGCTCGTGACGTCGTTCTACGGCCGGGACGGCTCTCGCTACACGGCCTTGACGACCGAGGGAGCGCGGGCCGACGATGCCAAGAGCGGAACAGAGGCCCGGCTGACATTCCCCGTGGAGGTCAGGGAGCGCTATGACATCGACCTCTACTTCCTCAAGGGGCCGGCCAGGGGAGAGGTCACGGCCTTCGCGGCCGGAGCGGACGGGAAGCCGCTCTGCGCCGGCCTGGACGGATATGCCCCCGAGACCGGGATCGCCAGGCTATCCATCGCCGGAGTCCTGCTCGAGGAGGAGGCCAACACCATCAGCTTGCGCGTCACCGGCAAAAACGAAAAAGCGCTGGGCGCGGAGATGGCCTTTGTCGGCCTGAGCCTGGTCCCGGCCGAGCGCCGTTTTATCACCGAATGGTCGCTCGTCGGACCGTTCGACGCTCCCGATATGGACTCTCTTGCCGTCGTCTATCCCCCGGAGAAAGAGATCGCGCTCGACAAGAGATACCGCGGCAAGGGTGGGATGGAGGTCGCCTGGAAAAAGGTCGGCGCCCTGCCTAACGGCTCGATGAACCTGAACGATCTCTTCCAGCCGAACGAACAGGTCTTGATCTACGGCCTGGCCTACGTCCATTCGCCCGACGATCGGACCACCCACATCCTCCTCGGCAGCGACGACGGGGTGCGCGTTTGGCTCAACGACACGCTCGTCCACTCTAACCCGGCATACCGGGGCCACTATCCTGACCAGGACAAGGTCAAAGTCCCGCTCCGCAAAGGATGGAACAAGGTCCTTATCAAGGTGCTCCAGGGCGCGGGAGGCTGGGGCTTCTCCATGCGCTTTGCCGACCCCGACGGCGTCCTGCGGTACGCTTTGGAGCCGAAAGAATGAAAGGCCAATTCAGTGAGCGCGAAATTCGGGGACATGACCGGATTCTCTGGAATTCGGATCGTGTCCCCAGAATTTCGTGTTTTATAAAACTCAGAAGGACTTGATATGGAAACCTGGGCCAAAGGGGAATTGCGCTTATTCGGCAGGCTCTCCAGCCCGATCGAGATTCAGCGCTACCTGAACAGGATGGCCTATGATCCGGATTACGGCGCCCGGTCGCCGCGTTGGATCATCAAGGAAAGAAAGGCTCACTGTTTCGAGGGAGCGATCTTCGCGGCGGCCGCCCTGCGCCAGCTCGGCCATCGGCCGCGCCTCGTCGACATCCGTTCCTGGAACGACGACGACCATGTCATCGCCGTGTTCAAAGAGCGCGGGCTCTGGGGCGCCGTGGCCAAGTCCAACTTCACGTTGATCCGCTTCCGCGAACCGGTCTACCGGTCGCTCCGGGAACTCGTCATGTCCTATTTCGACGTCTATTTCAACGCGCTCGGCGATAAAACGATGCGCAGCTATTCGCTCCCGCTCGATCTCAGCCGGTTCGACGGGCGGGACTGGATGACGACCGACGAAGACCTGGAGTATATCGGAGATAAACTGAATGCTCTCAAGCACATCCCCGTTATCACACGAGGTATGATCCGCCGTCTCAACCGGGCGGACGGAGATCTGGTCAAGGCCGGCCTGCTGGGCGCAAAACCGGAAGGCCTATACAGGCCAAAACGACACTAGTCGGCCGACCGGGGGCCTACCACACTCCCGGGATCAGTCTAAACCTCACCTTCCGGGCATACTCTTTGTAGCCGAGCAGCTCTGCCTGCAGTGTCTTGTCTTCAAGGGAGGTGCGAAGGATAAAGAGCCCGACGATGACCAAGGCGGGGACGAGGGCAAACAGAGAACCCAGGGCCACGGGAAGACAGACAACGGATAGGATAACCGCGACGTACATTGGATGGCGGACATACTGATAAGGTCCCGTCGAGCAGACCCTGTGCCCGCGCTCCGTCTGAATCCTGACCACCGAAGAGGCAAAAGTATTTTCTCTCATCACCCAAAAAACCAAAAGCATCGCCAGGATGAGGCCGGCGAAGCCAAAGAGGATCAGGCCGAAGGGCACTCGGGACCAGCGGAAGCGCACTGCGTCCAACCCGGCCATGATGGGCATTGCGACCAGAAAAACGCTGTAGGCGCGGATGAGCGTCCGATCCCAAGGCTTGACGTCTTTCTGGGGGGAGGCCCGCTCTTTCAGGAGAGCCGGGTCCTTTTTTTTCGCCCATGAGAAAAACCCCGCGACCGCCGACAAATAGAGCGCTAGGAAGACCCAGGCCTGGGGCCAACGTAGCGTACCGGCAGGGACAAAAAAGACAGCCAGGAGAAGCGCGATCCCGAAGGTCGCCCTCAGGATGATTTTTTTCCCTGCCAACGGATGATGTTTGACCATCTACGCTTCCGCCTCCCGCAGCAGCGAAACGACCTCGCTCGGCGACTCTCCGTTTGTGACATCATAGGCGAGAACGACACCGCGAGCATATCCGGGGAAGCGAGCGAATATCTCATCGGCTATGGAATAAAATAGCTCTGTCATAGCTCGATCCTCTCTCCAGTCCTTTAATCGCTCGTTGATAATCCTACCAGCGTCGCCCCCAATGGCACGCGAACGCCCTTGTACCGCAAGAATTCCTCGACAGCCACAAGAAAATCCAGCAGGTACTCCCGCGTGGCCGCCTTGCCCAGATGTCCCACCCGGAAAATTTTGCCCGCCAGCTCACCCAGTGCCCCGCCGATAACCAGCCCGCGTTCTTCCTCCAGCCACTGGCTGAATTCCGCCACCCCGAACTCAGGTCGCACCTTGACGGCGGTGACGATCGGCGCGGCGTACTCATCGGGCACGAACATCTCAAACCCCGCGTTGCGCAGGCCCGTGCGCACTATCCGGCTGGCCCGAATATACTTGGCCAGGTGCTCCTCGAGCCCGCCTTCGACGATCTTGCGCAATCTGGCCAGCACCCCCAGCAGGATGTTCACGGGCATGGTCACGGGAGTGGGATGCCAGGAACCCCATTCCTGGGCATAGTGGCGCCAGGTTTTGAGGTTGAGATACCATCCATGTCCCAGGCCGGGTTGACTGTCCACCAACTCCCAAGCCCGCGGGCCGACGCTCACAAAACCAACGCCAGGCAGCGCTTCCAGGCATTTGTTAGATGCCGTCACACAGACGTCAATGCCCCACTCGTCAACGGGCAACTCGATGCCGCCCAGCGAGGACACCGCATCCACCACGATCACCCGGCCGGCCTCGCGGACCGCCTCGGCCAAAGCGCGGAGCGGATTCACCACCGTTGTGGCCGTTTCGTGATGCACCAGCGCCACCGCCCGCGCTTCGGGATTCTCGCGCAGCCGCCTCCGCAACTCATCCGGGTCGAGCGGCTGGCCCAGCGGCGCCGCAAAAGGTACAACGGTCAGCCCGTAGGCCTCCGCTATGGCGACCAGGCGCTCGCCGAAGAAGCCGTTGTGCCCGACGATAATCTTCTGACCGCTCGCCAGCAGGCTGCCGATGGCCATATCGTGAAGGGCCGAGGCGGGGCCGGGAACCATGAACAGGTCATTCCGAGTCTTGAAGACCTGCCTGAGGAGATTCACGAGTTCATTGTAAATCTCCATCCATCCCGGGCCGTAATGCCGCAGCATCGGCCGCGCCGCCGCCGCGAGGACATCCTCGTCCACATCGCCCGGGCCGGGCGTAAAGAGTTTGAAATGCCGGTTCATGGTCCGTTATCTCCTGGCCAAAAGCGGTCTGATTTGGGGCTTTTCCCAGCTTCATTCTATAAGAAACCAGAGAAACGAGTCAAAAACGGTAAAAAAGACGGCCTTTTTTTTATTGTTATGTCCGAAAACGTGTCAGAAAAGGTCCTATTCCCGGGCAAAAGCTGCTGCCGATACCCCGCCGCTAGAATTTTTTAGAAATTGAAAAAAAATGCTTGCATGCAAGAAAGAAGCTGTGTTATAATATAGGTTGAGTTTAAAGAGGGGGAAAGAAAAAATCAACCGGGAGAATAAGTCCGCCTAGTATTTCGGCCCCCTTTCCAGAGTCCACTCAGCACCCCTTAGAACCGGATGAACTCAAGTCCCTGCCGCGAGCCCACTCCTGCAACTTTTTTCCTCGATCGAGCGTATATATAAATGAGATGGAAAAGAAGAGAGCTCCTGAAAAAAAACCAAAGCAAGCGCCTCCTTTTTTACCCTCCTTCTTTTCAGGAGTTCCTGATACACTCTATTTACCTATCCATCCATTCCCTTGAGTAGGCTGCCTTCTTGCCGTTAGGTTAAGAAGGCAGCCTGCTTTTCTATCCGGCCGAAATTTGACAACCGCGCCATAATTTTCTATAGTAAGCCTGTTCTTTGATAAAAGAGTTCAGGGTTTAGAGCGCTGGGAAGTCCGTGGGATGCGGACACAGCCCCCGCTACTGTAACCGGGGACGAATCCCAGAGGACGCCACTTTCGGCCGCCGCGTCGAAAGGAAGGCCTGGGAGGAGGACGATCCGGGAGTCAGGAGACCTCCTTTAAGCCCTCGACAGCCCCTCTTCGGGAGGAAGAGCGGGTTGGTTTTTTATTTATGCGGACGCCCTCCCAGCGAGGAGCTCTGTCCCAAAAGCAGCGGGGGAATGGAAAAGGAGTAGGCGATGAAAAGACTACTTTCCTCTGTTGCCCTCGCCCTNNAACTCCGGCCCGGGAAGTCGGGAGCGCGATCTCGGTCGTTTCGGGGTTCGACCTGAGCCGCTTCAAAAAAACGTTCGTCCTCGAAGCCCTCCGAGATGCGCCCGCCGTCTCGGTCGCCCAGAACGGAGGCATGGGAGGAGCCTCGTCGGTCTTTCTCCGGGGCGCCAATTCCGAACACACCCTTGTTCTCCTCGACGGTGTCGAGCTCAACGATCCCATCAACCCGTCCCGGTCCGCCGACCTGGCCCATCTCTTTCTTGCCAACGT
The DNA here is from genome assembly GCA_003524335.1 of Candidatus Aminicenantota bacterium. Taxonomy (GTDB): domain Bacteria; phylum Acidobacteriota; class Aminicenantia; order Aminicenantales; family UBA8522; genus UBA8522. The sequence goes on from DQHV01000082.1 coordinate 11,878, forward strand.
CGACCGCCTCGAAATCCTCCGCGGCCCCCAGGGCCCGCTCTACGGGTCCGATGCCCTCGGCGGCGTCGTCAACATCATCCCCAAGCGAGGTGAAGGCAGGCCTCGACTAACCCTAACCTCGAGCGGCGGCACCTACGGCACTTTCATCGGTCAGGCCGCGGTCAGCGGGTCGGCCAAAGCGGTCGATTATTCCCTGGGCCTTTCCCGGTACGAGACGGGTGGCATCTCAGCCGCTGATTCAGCGCTCGCCGGAAACTCGGAGCGAGACGGCTACAAGAACTGGACGCTTTCCGGGAGGGTGGGGATTGCACTTCTCGAGAACCTGGAAGTCGATCTCGTCGGGCACGCCATCTGGGCGAAGACCGACATCGACAATTTCGGAGGGCCCTACGGCGACGACCTCAACAACACTCAGGACTACCGGTCGCTCTTTCTCAAGGGACAGGTGCGCGGGCTCTTCTTGAAGAACAGGTGGGAACAGAGGCTGGCGGTTTCCGTTGTCGACTCCCGCCGCAGCCATCACAACTCTCCGGACGAATTCCATCCATCAGAAGCCGAAGAAGGGCTGTTCAAGGGCCGGATGCTCACCCTGGACTGGCAGAACAACCTCTTCCTCGACGCCTCCCACACCTTAACCGCCGGCCTTGAATACGAAAGAGAACAAGGAGAGTCGGAATACCTGACCGAAGGCCCGTGGGGCCCTTTTTCGAGCCTGTTCCCGCGCCAGAAGGCCGAGACCGTCGGCCTTTATCTTCAGGATTCCATCCGGATTGCCGGGCAGTTGTTCGCGACAGCGGGCCTGCGTTTCGACCATCACAGTCGGGCGGATGACGCCCTGACTTATCGACTGGCGCCCGCCTATATCTTCAAAGCCACTCAGACTAAAGTCAGGGCCAGCCTCGGCAGCGGGTTCAAGTCGCCTTCCCTCTACCAGCTTTATGCCCCCGGAACGATCTTCGGTCCGATCGGAAACCCCGGACTCGAGCCCGAGCGCTCGCTGGGCTGGGACGCCGGTGTTGAGCAGCCGCTTTTCGGCGGAAGGGCAAGGGCAGCCCTGACCTATTTCCACAACGATTTCAGGAACCTGATCGACTTCTCCAGCTACCAAGGATATATCAACGTCGGGCTGGCGGAGACCAAAGGTGTCGAGGTCGAATTCTCGGCCCGGCCCTGGGAGGCCCTCTCGTTCAACCTGGTTTATTCCCGCCTTGAAGCACGGGATGAGGTCCGGGGAATCCCTCTTCTCAGACGTCCGGAGAGCATGCTCTCCGCGCGCCTCTCCTTTTCTTTCCTTACGAGGTGGACGGCCGCCGTCTCCTTCGATTACACGGGACTGAGGAAAGACGTGAATTACAATGTCTGGCCGGCTCTGACCGTCACTCTCCCCTCTCATGCTCTGCTCAATGGAGTCGTCTCTTACGAGGCGGGGAAGAACGCTCAGCTATTCGTGCGCTTGGACAACATTCTCGATGAGCGCTATGAGATGGTCTACGGCTACGGGACGCTCGGATTCACGATCCAGGCCGGCGTGAGGCTCATCCTTTGACCGGCCTATTGACTTGGCCGGGAAATAACCCTAAATATGGAGGACAGGTAAACGCCCCGTGACCGCCATAACCATTGACCAGCTGCATAAATCCTATGGCGATTTGCATGCGGTTGACGGAGTGACCTTCGAAGTCTGTCCCGGCGAAATTTTCGGGATGGTCGGACCCAACGGCGCCGGCAAGACGACGACCATAGAATGCCTGGAAGGGCTACGCCGTCCGGACGGGGGCCGGCTGAGCGTCCTGGGCCTCGACCCGCAGCGTCAAGGGTATGAACTCCGCGAGCGGATCGGCGTTCAATTGCAGGAAAGCTCGCTCCCCGACCGTCTCAAGGTTCGGGAGGTCATGGGCCTTTTCGCCGCTTTCTACCGCCGCTCGGCGGACTCAACAGCGCTTCTCGACCAGCTCGGCCTGGCCGAGAAATCCGGCGCGGCCTTCGGCCAGCTCTCGGGCGGCCAGAAACAGCGCCTGTTCATCGCCCTGGCCCTGATCAACGACCCCGAGATCGTCTTCCTGGACGAGC
>DQHV01000109.1:0-2514 GCA_003524335.1 Candidatus Aminicenantota bacterium
CAACGGATATCTGTCGTAGCATCGGCTACGATTTTCTCCCCCTCTGCAGGAGATACTATCGTGAATGACGCTTTATCGATAATCTTGTTAGGGCAGTTCGGGTCTCCTGTGCCAATTAGGGTGATATCATAGGGATTCTCATCGGCATCGTTATTCGCGATAGAGATCGACGCCTGGAGAAGACCTGCTTGGTTAGGGGTAAACCGTATGCTGAAGGTCGTATACTGCCCTGGGGGAACCGTCGAGTTAGGCTGTTGTGTTACATAGAAATGATTCGAGTCCGGCCCTTGAAGTTGCACGATGGGGTTACCGCTCAGCACCAGATTGGCGTCGCCATAGTTGTAGATGGTAAAGGCCGTCTCCCACCATTCGCCAATGCAGATCGTACCGAAATCGTACGTTCCGCCGTCACCCGCCCAGTCGATTTCCATTTCGGGTTGGGGCGTATGGCCATTGAGCGTGATGTTATATGGATTTTCATCTGAATCATTATGGTATATTGCTATCGAGGCCGTTTTGTTGCCCATTGAGGTGGGTTCGAAACGGATAATAAAGGAAGTGCTTCCATGAGGAGCAACGGGAGATGTCGGTTGTTGTTGGACGCTGAACTCGGTCGATCCCGTTATGACAATAATCGGCTGTCCGCTTAGAAGCAGATCTGCCTCGCCTTCGTTTTCAATGTTGAAAGTCTTGTCTTCGTGCGACCCAACGTTAGAAGCAAAACTGACACTTCCGCCATCATCGCACTGATCTATATCTATCTCAGGGACCGGATTGGTGCCGCTAAGGGCAATGTTGTACGGGTTTTCGTCTAAGTCGTTATTGGGTATGGTAATCGATCCCGTTTTGTCTCCTGGGGAGAGTGGTTGAAATCGAACCGTAAATGACGAACTCCCTCCCGGCGGGATAGGGGATACGGGCTGCTGCAGAATACTGAAATCCTCGCCTGTCAGCAAAACATATGGGGATCCGGAAAGCACGAGATCGGCGCTGCCAAGAGTATTATCTATTGTGAGGGTTTTATCAACATACGAGCCGAACGCGCAAACGAAGCTGACACTCCCACCATCCGGGACGTTTTGCGTGCCTTGTTTGNNCGACATTAATCTCCGGCGCAGGAGGCAGCGCAAATATCCTCAATCCCCTTTCATTGTATAGATAGCTGCCGAGAACCTGGCCAGCCGCATCCCTCAATTGCCGGAGACGATTCTGATTATCCCAGAAATAGGATTTCCCATCCGCCGAAGTGAGATTGCCTCTCTCGTCGTAGCCGAATCCTTCGATACGATTGGACGAAAGATACGATTTGCTAAATGGGGTAGACAGGCCGTTTTCCAACACCGATAGCATATTTCCATAATGATCATATGTATAGGATATGCTGTCGACTCTGCCCACTCCCGAAGGAGTGTAGGTCACTGCGGTAAGCCGGTTGAGCGTGTCATATCCGAACGTGGCGCTCATGGAGGGAGTGGGCTTCGTGCTGGATATCGAGCTGATATTCCCGACGTCGTCATAGGCATAGGTCGAATCATATAGAAGGGTGCTGTTCCTCTTCAATTCGGCCTTATTTAAGTAGCCTGCAGCATTATAAGTTCTATTGAAAAACAGCGTATATGGATTAGTCCCGGATATCGTCATATTCTCCGGCTTCTTTTCATGGCCATATGACATTTGACTAATGATGCTCTTACCATTAAATGAAACGGTCTCGGGCATTTTCAGCGAGTTGTTGGTCGTTAATAGCGTTCTATTGCCTTCCGGATAGGTTATGCTTTTCAGGACATTGTATCCGTCATAATCATATGTTATCGTTTTCGAGCCCAAACCGGGTATGTACTGAGTCTCGTGCAGTACTGAACCGAATTTATTGTATGTGATGTTGTCCCGATTCCAGCCGAGATTGCTTAATATCGAGACAACGAGGCCACAAGAGCCATAGACATAACCTATCGTTTCGTCCCCCGCATCAAGTTCGATCAACTGATTCCCGGCATTGTAGATATAAGTCGAAGTCGTCTCGACCCATTCCCGCTGATGCAACACATTCTCATCATTGTAGCTATAGGTAATCATCCCCGTTTCGGGGTGATCTTCAGTCAATACGTTATCTAATCCGTCATATGAATAAGTTTGGGTACGGGCACTATTATCATAACTAACCTGGAGGAGCCTGCCGATGTCATCGTAGACGTATTCCGCGTCCCGGTTTTGGGCATCCGTCAAAGTTGATACCAGCCCGGGCAGCCAGGCATACTCAAATCGAGTTTCTCTTCCTTCCGCATCCTCTACGTCCTTGACATTGCCTGAATAATCGATATTGGTCGGATTCCCTAACGAGTCTGTAATCCTCGTCGGCTGTCCTGCAGCATTCAGGACGTATAGATACTTATATGGGGATGGGTCAGTTGTGCTCTTGCTTTGCTTGCTTTCCTCGACTACCCGACCCTCTGAGTCAAGCGTTTTACGGGAATAAAGGGAGATGCCGTCCCCCGTTTCCTTATAGCCCAGGTT
>DQHV01000109.1:2520-6480 GCA_003524335.1 Candidatus Aminicenantota bacterium
CAGTACTTGGTGATGACATTTGAACCCTGCGTAATAAGCGCGTAGTTCTGATACCAGACGACGTTGATATCATGCCAATTCACGGGAGAGGAGGGGAAATCGACCTTCCTGATCCTGCCTAGATTATCGTATTCAAAATCTATCTTCCCTCCGTATTGGTTTGTTTCGTCGATAATTGAGCTGTCGTATTCGGAAATGGTCCGGTCAAGCTCTGTATACGCCGAAGACCCTGGCCTAATGATCTTCGCGAGGATTCCATACCGATATTCATATGTTTCGGTCCCGGCCTCGGCCCCGGGGAGGTTAATCGTGATTTTAATATAAGATGGATCATCCGTTCCCGACGGATAATAAAAGTCATAGTCCCACGTCAACAGGTCCCCTTGGGCCCTTCGGCGCTTGATCCAATCAATTGCACCCCAATAATAGTTATCCTCATAATAATGGGTTTGAGTCTGTTTAAGGAGACTACCGTCATGGGAGAATTGCTCCTCTTCGTCGAGATAGGCAAGGAGATTCCTGGATTCATACGAGCTGTGGTCCTCAAAATAGTACTTTAGCGTCCGATAATTCCTTATTTGGCTCAGGTTGTTGCCATAGTTGTTGACTCGTGTCGCAAGTCCATATTTTTTGACCGGCTCCCGTTCATATAAATATTCTTCTTTGCTCGATGCATCGCCGAGCCTCGTCGTGATCCTGGTTTGGATGAGGGGTGCGGTGGCAGGCCCCAGGAATTTGTCAATGGCGACCCAGTACATATCGGAAATCACCCTCGGGGTCCATTCATACACCTCCGAATAACTGTTGTCTGAGAATTCCTTTTCGACCATCAAGCCGGTTTTCCATGGAGCAGACGGAACATACCCATAGAAAGTGACATGCGTATCGTATTCGGGCCCATCGACGACCACCGTGCCCGTTTCCGAACTTTGATAGCTCGGATAGCTATAATTCCACGTCTTCCATTGTCCCCCGGATACGAACTTAATGCGCTTCTGTGAGACTACTCTCGTGGAGTGCCAGTTGTCATAAAACCAGAAGTCGTGGCCAGCATATGTGAACTCAAGCGTCCCATCAAAGCACGTGTTGACTGCGGTCAATTCACAATTGCTATTATAAGAAAAGGTCGACGCCCTTGTGAGAACCGGAGGCTGGAATGAACTCAGTTTGTAATAACCTGAGGTAAAGGTGCCCACTTGATAGGAATAGGTAACTTCGACTCCTTCGCAGTTATCAACGCGAACCTCTGTGAGCTTTGGCGTCGGTGCGCCATTATTAATGAAAGTGACCGTTCGTCCGAGAGCGTCGGTGATGTGATCAAGGATCGGATGGCTTTGATTATAAAAAACCTCGATGAACTGCCCAAACGAATTCTCGATCCTCGTCAACAACCGAACCGTTTCCGCATGATCCACATAATAGATAACTCGCGGTTCCCCAAAGGACCAGACAGTCCCGTCCATAAAATAGAGTTTATGTTCGTTCTTGTTGTACCTGTTGAAGTCTTTTGTCACATAATATCCTGAGCCATACTTGTCTAGATACGCGGAATCCCATTGGCCATCGGGGTATTCAATAGTCGGCTTTTCACTATCGGCATTGTGAACCCGCCCCATATGCATGATCCACCCCATTCCGACCCAAGAATATTGTTCTTGTTGAAGCTGGGGCGGCCCTCCTCCGATTCCGATATCATTATAGAGCTTTGAATTGTAAACGCGCCAGACATTGAGATTTAGCCCGTTTGGGCCAGGAAGGGAGATATCCAGATACCTTAGGGTCAGATTCCCGCTATATAGATCGATATTTTCTTCAGGGACCGCCCCATGCAGTCCATGTTCCGTAATGACCCCGATGCGGTCATAGATGTTATTCTGGCCATAAAGGCCGTTCACAAAACAAGGAACCAGAAAGAGAATCGAAAGGAGAAAAAGTCGCCACTTTTTCGTGAACATGTTCCCCCCTCCATATGACGGATTAATGGTCGCGCTATTAATGCGGGCATTGTTCTGTATCTCTACTTGGCTCTTGAAGAAAACGGCTGCGCCGCGCTTAATCTCAAGCATCAACATAACCTTGCCCTTCCCATGCCATTGCGATTCTTGCCCAGGGGCACCAGGTACTGGTTCTTCCTCACCATGGCAACCCTTCATTAGAACAAAGGTAACAATTCCCCTCTCTATCTATAAAAGACAGGAGATAAGCTCAAATGTTCTCAATTTAATTAATAAAACTTTTCCCAAGGCCTGACCTGACCCGCTTAATAAAAAGTGGACAAAACCGCTGAAAAATGGCTCAGTTTTAGTGACTCAGGCTGAAAACATCAGGAAAGCCAAGTAGCTGAAAAGAGAAGAAGATGGAAGCGCGCCCGGGGAGATTCGAACGGGCGAACTGCAGATTCGAAGTCGGGCGCTCCGATTATTCGGCAGACACCTCCGCGTAATACTCCGAGTGGACACCACGTGGACAAAAACAGTTAAAAGGGCTCAGTTTTTGTGACTCAGGCTGAAAAGACGGAATACGCTAACTGATTGAATTTCAGGGGGAAACGTGGCGTGCCTGAGAGGATTCGAACCTCCGACCTTTGGATCCGGAGTCCAACGCTCTATCCAGCTGAGCTACAGGCACGCAGAGGCCTGAAAAAGCCACTCATTTATAGCGGAAAGCCGGCAAAAAGGCAAGGCGGGACGCCGGGCTGTCAAGCCGGTTTTGATGGCGTGAAGGCGGAAGGATCGATGCGAAGCAGCTCCCCTACGGCCCGGAAAGCGCGGAGCCATTCCGTGCCGGCCGCCAGGCCCCGGCCTTCGCCCGCCACGCCCTTGGCGTATAGCGCCATTCCCGTCGAGAAGTAGATATTCTGGCTCTGCCAGAGGTCGAAGCCGACGCCGAGGCGTTTCAGGATGGTTAACACGGCTTCGATCTGCGCTAGCGCGGCGGCGTCCGCGGGCCGGGATGCCCAGGCCGCGACCAGAGCGCCGACCTTCCTGCTGATGATGTAACCCAAGGTCTCGCCGTCGGGTTTGAACGACCACGTCGCGTACTCCCCCGCGATCTTCCGCAGAACTTCGACGTCGATCGCCGGGCCCTCCATCAGGCGGCGGAGATCGGCGTTGAGGACGAATTCCGCCGGGGTCGACAGCGCCTCGGGAAGGGGGATCTCCATCTCCCGCATGGCCTGCATGATCGCGTAGTTCGTCTCGAAGATCTGGCGGAAGTCCGCCTCGAGGTCGCGGAGGTTCCCCTCCAGGATCTTGAACAGGACCTTCCGCTTCTCCTCGGTGAAGAGATGCCAGAGCGTATAGATGTGCGGGCCAAAGTGCCGGTCGATCAGCCGGACGACCGCGGCCATGTCGCTTTTACCGAAGGCCTCGCCGATCGCCCGGCCCATGTCGCGGAAGCGGGCCTCCCCGTCGTGCTCGCGGACTCCCGCCGTGATGTTCTGGTCGCCGAGATGGAGGACGGCGTAGTCGACCGCGCGCTCCTCCCAGGTGACGCTCGAACGGAGCCGAACCCGGCCGACGGCGAGCTTCCGTTGGCCGCTCTCCTTCGCCTCGCGGGCCTCCGTGTCCACGGCATAGTGGGCGACCTTCGCGCTCCGGGGATGGTCCTCGAACAGGGACGACACCGCGAAATGGGCGCCGAGGCGCAGGAAATCGACGACCGCCGGCCGGACGAGCGTCTCGTAAACCACGGCGCCGTTCTTGTGCCGGGACACGTTGCTCTGCGCTTGCTTCAGCATCCCGACGTATTCGGGCTCGAGGTCGGGGCCGCCGACGTCGCGGACGAGCTGCATCGCCCGGGCGGCATATTGGATGATCTGGACGGTCTCGACGTTGGAGATGTCGTCGAAGAACCAGCCGTCGCTCGTGAAGATGAGCATGGCGTGGCGGGCCAGCTCGAGGAGCTTGAGGACCCGGATCTTGTCCGGCGGGGAGAGCGGGCGTCCGATGTGGTCCGCGA
>DQHV01000092.1 GCA_003524335.1 Candidatus Aminicenantota bacterium
AAAAAACTCCAGGCCTATCTGGAGAAGGCAAAATCCGAGGGCACGGTCATGAGCTTGAAGGATCTCGCTGCCAATTGCGCTGATTCCGACAACGCCGCCCCGTTGTGGAAAGCGGCCGAGGCTCTTTTCATCACCCCGGATACTGAAGGCAAAACCCTGATCAACCAGACAATTAACTGCTTCTTCTCTGGCCGGCCACTCCAGCAGGAATCCCGGGAAAAGCTGGTCCCGCTCATTGAGCAAAACCGCAGGGCCCTGGATCTTGTTTTCGAAGCGGCCGGCCGGCCCTGCTTTCGGTACGGAGACGGCAGACAGAGGCCTAATTCCATCGATCCGTCTGACGCAGTCAAGATGATTTTCGCGATCAGGCTTCTTGGAATCCAGGCGGTCCTTCAGGCAGAGGCAGGACAAGTGCAGGCAGCGTTGGACGAGCTGCGTCAAGGCGTGCAGTTTATCAGGAAGACCATAGACGAGCCATTCGTTATCAACAACCTTGTCGCCTTGTCTAACATGAAATCTCTTCTCAACTCCTTGGGTCAGATCATCAGAGGAAGAGAAATGGATCCGGCGATTCTGTCAGCCTGGAAAGAAGAGCTGGATCTCGACGCCTGGCGGACAAGATTCTGGCGTTGCGTAGAGACGGAAAGCGCTCTTGCCCTCGAGACTGGCCTGGATGTGGTGCATGGAAAAAGGGGCATCCTTGGGGCTGAAGCCAGGGGCAATAGGCTTTTTTACTGGATGATCAGGCCCGTCCAAAAACACCAGATAATCTGGGTACAAGACATGTTCAAAGCGTCGGACAAGATGGCCAGGATGCCCTATTATCAAATCAAGTCGCTGGCCAAAGAAAAACAAGCTTGGCGGGAATCAGCACCTTGGTATTACAGGCTCTCCGGCCTTCTTCTGGCTGACTTCCAGATCGTCTTTTTAAAAGAAGCGACCCTAGAAGCAATGATGCTGACGACAAAGGCCGGACTGGCCTGCAAGATTTACAAAAACGAGACAGGTCACTATCCGGAGACTCTGGGCGCGCTTATTCCTGACATCCTGGATGAAGTGCCGATCGACCCGTTTACCGGGAAGCCGCTTACCTACAAACTCCAGGATGGCGGTGTGCTCATTTATAGCGTCGGCTCCAACGAAAAGGATGACGAGGGCCGCGGAACCTACCAAATCACTCAGCTTGTCATGGAAAAAGACGACGACTGGGCTTGGAAGGAGGAATAGGGAACGCGCGCTGGCCTATTTGATTCTAAGCGCTTTGCGCTGATTTTCTCCGCGTCGCCAATTCAGGCCCGTCACCTGGCCTTGTGCGTTTTTGGCAAAGGTCAGCGTCACGTCGGTCTCGGTAGAGAAGAACGACAGCGGCGACTCGGGGAAAAACACGCAACTCGCCTTGCCATCCGGGGGAACAAAAACGGGATCAGCAAAGAGGCATCCATTCCCGACCGTAATCTTAATCCTGTCCACGGGTGTGAACTTATAGGTCCCGGCGAGGGCTTCGAGCTCGCTCCCAGCGACCGTCGCCGCCTCTTTTTCCACCGGTTTGAAGTCCGGCCAGTTGTACTCGGCTGAGAGGCTGCGCAGGATTTCGGGCAAAAGGTCTCCGCCGAGGTCGCTGTTGGTCATGATGACCGCTCCCTGTCCTCGCTTCGGATAGGCCATCATGTAACAGCGGAAGCCTTCGTTGCCCCCGCTGTGCGAGAACTGAAAGTCCCGTCCATTGCCCTTGACGAAAAGTCCCAGGCCCGCGCCCTCCTTGATGGGCGTGAGCATAAGCTCCACTATGACTTGGGAAAGGATACGGTCGGACTTTCCCTCCTTGGCCAGCATGATCTCTCGGGCAAAAAGAGCGAGGTCGGTAGGGGTCGTCCACAGCCCGGCCGCCGCCATCTCCGGATAGATGTGCCATTTTCCCGGCAGCACGCTTCCGTCAGGACGATGACCGGAGGCCGCCCGGCCGGAAAGGGCTTGAGGCAGGGGCTGCTCATAGGTGCTCTGGCTCATGTCGAGCTTGATGAGCACCGCGTCGCGAACGATATAGGGAAATGGCCTGCCCAGGACATCGATGAGGAGCTGCTGCAGGACGGTGTACCCGCCGCCCGCATACCGGAAACTGGAGCCGATCTCGATGTCCACCTTGATGGGCGGTGTGTTGACCGGTTTGACACCGTCGAGAATTTGCTTGAGCGACGGCAGCTCCTTCCCCTCGGCATAGCCGGGGAAACCGGAGACGGTGAGACCCGCGGTATGACTCAACAGTTCACGGAGTGTCACTTTCCCCTTTCGAGTCCAGGCGTTCTCCGGGATTTTCCACGAGCGCAACCGCGAATTGATATCCTCGTCGAGGCCGAGGATGCCCTTCTCGACGTAATAGAGTGCGGTCGCGGCGGCCACCGGCTTGCTTATAGAAGCCGCCTGGAACAGGGTTTCGGGCGTCACGGGGCCGGTTCCCCCGGATTCCCTGATCCCGTATCCTTCTTCCCACTCGATCCCATACTCGTTGATAACCGCGATGCTCAGGCCCGGAACACGGTAGACCTTCATCCGTTCCACCAGGCCCGCCTTGCTGGGTGGCTGCCCTTTGACAATAATCCCCGGGTTTGGGATCAGGCCGTGCTCGACCCTCTGGATGCGGGCCGCCACGTCTTGCGGGTCATAAGAGGCTGCGCTTAGGGCTGGACCACGAACAAACAGGGGCAAGAGACAAATTGGCACTATATAAACTTGGATTTTCTTCATAGTCAGCATCTACTCTACGAAAAAATCCCACTGCTGGCAACACTTTCGTTGACTTCAACCTGTCAGTGAATTATTCTTTTTGCAACTTAGAGAAGGTTCCCATGAAAAGACGTGAATTCATCCGCTCCTCGGCTCTGACCGGCGGCTCGATCGTGCTCGGCCGGAAGGCGGCCGAAGCAACAGGCAAAGACGGATTCTCCCCGATCGACCCCATCACTCCGCTCCCCTCCCAAAAACGGGCGCTCCCCAGCCTCGAACCGGCCCGCTGGATCTGGTATCCGTCGGGAAGATGTCTGCCCAATACCTTCGTCCTCTTCCGCCGCGAGGTCACTTTGGAAACGAAGCCGAAGCGGGCCACAGGCTGGATTGCGGCCGAGAGCCGTTACCGGCTCGAGGTCAACGGCCGCCGCATCCAGTGGGGACCGGCTCCATCCGATCCGCGCTGGCCCGAGGCCGACCCGCTTGACCTGACCGCGGCGCTCGAGCCCGGCCCCAACATCATCGGCGCCACCGTCCTCTACTACGGACACGGCGACGGCACGTGGCCGTTCGGCAAGCCGGGCTTCCTCTTCTGGCTCGAAATCGAACAGGAAGACGGGCAGGTCATCAAGATCGTCTCCGATCAGGCCTGGAAGGCTCATCTGGCGCGCGCTTGGCGGCCAGGTCAGCCCAAACGCTGGTATCTTCGGGCGCTCCAGGAAGAGTTTGACGCCCGCCTCTATCCCAACGGCTGGACGACCGCCGGTTTCGCGATGGATGAGGCCCATTGGCTCGATGCCATGGCGCTCGACGGCTCCCCAAACAAGCCGGCGCTTTCAACGGGCTATTACGAGTACGTCAACGACCTGCTGGAGAGCCCGGCCGCGGCAGAACTCCGTCCCCGGTCCATCCCGCTGCTCGAAGAAAGCTCCGTGCCCGTCGCCCGGCTCGCCGAGTCATTTTGGATTGATTGGCGCCGACCGCCGCAGGAGTATTTCGAATGCCGGCCGCCGGAATCCTTCGTGATTATCCCCCGTCCGAGCGCGGTCGAAACCGCTCCCGGCCAGTGGGAAATCGTCCTCGACGGAAAGCGCGGCGCGGCTCTCACCTTCGAGCTCGAAGAGCAGGTCGTCGGCTGGCCCTACTTTACCATCGAAGCGCCGGCCGGCACGACCGTCGAACTCCTCGTCCACGAGGCCCACGCCGCCGATGGCCCGCCCCTCCTCAACACCCATTTCGACTCCTGGACCCGTTTCATCTGCCGCCAGGGGACAAACCGTTTCGAATGCTTCGACTTCGAGAGCCTACGCTGGCTTCAGCTTCACATCTCCGGAGCCAAGGGACGGGTCAAGGTGCGTGAGGTCGGAGTGCGCCGCCGTGTCTTCCCCTGGCCGAATGAGCCGGAAATCCGCATCTCCGAGCCTCCCATCCAGCGCCTGATCGCGGCTTCGGTCAACACGCTCCACAACTGCGCCCAGGAAACCCTGGTAGACGGGATGGCCCGCGAACGCCAACAGTACAGCGGTGACTGCGGTCACCAGCTCCACGCCATTTATCTGGCCTTCGGGGAGACACGTCAGCCCGCGCGCTACCTGACCACCTTCAGCCAGGGGCAGACCCTCGACGGCTATTTCCTGGACTGCTGGCCGGCCTATGATCGGCTGGCGCGCCTGGTCGAGCGGCAGTTCGAGTTGACCAAGTGGGGCCCCATCCTCGACCACGGCGTCGGTTTCAACTTCGACTGCTGGCATCATTATCTCTACACCGGCGACCTCGAAGCTCTCAAGGAGCCCTATCCGCGTCTCATCCGCTTTGCCCAATACCTCCACGGTATCCGCGGCAGGGACGGGCTGCTGCCGGTCGAGAATATCGGCCTGCCCTCGGTCTGGATCGACCACAACGCCTACGAGCGGCAGCGCCATAAGCAGTGCGCCTTTAACCTCTATGCGGCGGCCATGCTCGAGCATGCCCTGGCGCCTACCTGCCGGGCCTTCGGAGACCGGAAGCAGGAGAAGGCCGCGCGCAACTTCGGCCGCGACCTGCTGGCCGCGGCGGCCGGCAAATTCTGGAGCCCGGAGAGGGAGATCTTTGCCAACAACCTGCCCTGGGTCAAGGAGGAGGGCAAGGTCCGGATGTGCGACCGCTCTCTGGCTACGGCCGTCCTCTTCGATCAGTGTCCCGGGAAGAACGCGGGGCCGGCGCTGCGGGCGCTGGCCGAATGCCCTCCGGATATGGGGTTTTCCTATCCGGCCAATGCCGGTTGGAGGCTCTGGGCTCTGGCCAAAGGCGGTCGCGCCGACATCATACTCCAGGACCTTCGCGAGCGCTGGGCGACGATGGACTCGGT
>DQHV01000194.1 GCA_003524335.1 Candidatus Aminicenantota bacterium
CCTTCGCCGCCGTCATCGGCCCGCTCGTCGAGGTCCCCGTCATGATCGGCCTGGTCAACGTCGCCCTGAGGCTGAAAAAGACATTCAAGGCCGCTTGATATAGAATTGCGTTTGTCGCTACGATGTTTGACTGAGGAAGCCACGATACCATGTGGGCGCAGAAGCAGATTCCGCCGTCCCAGCGGGAATTCGTCAAGGTCATCCTGCTAGCAGGGCTCGTCCTGCTCTTCCTCGGCATCATTTTAAGAAACCGCTGGCCGGGGGAGGGCGAGTTCGGACCCGAAGTCTTTCAGGAACCGGTCCAGGAGCCGGGAGATGTCCCCGCGCCCTTTGATGTGGCCCAGAAGGGCTTTACCTACACGGTCTATCCGCAGTTTGGCTATGAGCTCTGGGGGATGGTCGTCTCCTCGCACTATGCCGGGTCTTTCCTCGATTACGCGCACGAGATGTGGAAGGATTACCTCAACATCAAGGACCTCTGTATTATCTGGGGGAAGAACTTGGAAACCGGTGCCTTCCGGGAGATCAAATTCTGGAGCCGGGACTTCACCTGCTTCTACTCCTGGTCGAGCCCGGAGACGGGCCGGCAGTTCTCCCAGTCCCACATCTCGAACAATCACCTCATCACCGAGGATGCGCTCCTGCGCAAAGTCATCAAGAGCGTCAAGCGGGGCGACCAGGTCCACCTGCGCGGTTGGCTGGCCAAATACGGGCACAAGGGGTCGAAGATGGTGCGGGGGACGAGCACGACCCGCAAGGACACCGGGGGGCAGGCCTGCGAGACGGTCTATGTCACCGAGTTCGAGGTCCTCAAGAAGGCCAACGCGGGATGGCGGACGGCCATCCCGGTTTCCTTGCTGATCGTCGGGAGTTGCCTCCTGCTTCTGTTTCTTTTTTAAGGATGGGTGCCAGGAATCTTTTACGGGAGAAATCGACGTATCGTTTTCCTGCCTGCGTTAGGAGGATAGGCATGAGCTTACCTGAAAGAAACGGTGTTTCGGGCTTTCCCCGGCATATGGACCGCCGCGAATTCCTGCGCGGGGCGGCGTTGGCCGGTCTGGCCGCGGCTGTTCCACCGTCGGCTCCGCCGAAACGGCCGGCTGACGAGGCCGGCTGGGAGCGGCTGCGGGAAGAATTCCTATTCGAGCCGGGACACATCTACTTTAACAACGCCAGCCTCGGGTCACCGCCCCGGGCGGTCGTCGACGAGCTCGCAGCACGCTACCGGCGGCTGTCGGCCAACCCGACGGCTGCCAAGCTGGAGATATCACGGCAAATCGAAGAGTCTGTCCGGCCTGCAGCGGCCCGGCTGGTGGGTGCCGATTCCGGGGAGGTGGCGCTCGTGCGCAGCGCCAGCGAAGGTCTTTTCCTGATCGCGAACGGCATCGAACTGAAACCGGGCGATGAGGTGGTTACGACCACCCAGGAGCATCCGGGCGGGATCACTCCNNTTTCTCGAACCGGACTAGGGTGCTCTTTTTCTGCCATGTCACGCGAGGCGGGTTCCTCTACCCCGTCCGCGAGCTGTGCGAACTGGCCCGCGGCCGAGGGATTGTCTCGGCGGTCGACGGGGCACAGGCGGTTGGCACCATGCCGGTCGATCTTCGTGCGTTGGGATGCGACCTGTACGCGAGCAGCCTGCACAAGTGGACCCTGGCNNTTTGAGCCCTTGGGAACGCAGGCCATTCCCGTCCGGGCCGCAGCGGGAACGGCGCTCGAGTTCGTCGAACGGATCGGTCTCGGCAGGATCGAGGAGCGGGACCGGGTGCTTTCGGACCGCTTGAAGGCCGGGCTGGTGGAGATCCCCCGGTTCCGCCTGCTGAGCCCGCGTCCGGTCGAAGCGACTTCGCCTTCCATCACCCTTTTTGAGATTGAGGGGGTCGAAGCGCCGCGGACCGTGGAGCAATTGCACGCGCGCTTCCACATGCACGTCGATGAGCACGTGCGTGACGGCCTCAACGCCGTCCGGGTCTCGACGCACTTTTATAACAGGCCGGACGAAGTCGACCGTCTTCTCGATGCCTTAAGGACGCTCGCGCAGAACGAAAGCGAAGAGAAGGATCGAACTCCCGTCCCGAGCTGCAGGAAGAGGTCCCCGTTTCGGGGGCCGGAATTGTGATATAATTCCGGGATGATCATCGAGGGGAGATCATGAGTAAAAGAGACCGGACTATTCAGCGCGTCCTTTGGATCGGCCTGGCTTTCTTGTGGCTTGTTCCTTCGCCTTCCACAGCCCAAGAAGGACTCATCCCGTCCTTTAAAATCGAGCGCGATGATATCACCCTCGAGCGTCTCGCCCAAGCCAACACCTATTTCGATAAAGTCGGCCGCCGGTTCGCCATTCTCGGCCTGGAGAGTGGGACATTCGAGGCCTGGGCTTATCCCTTGAAGCTTGTCCGTAACTTTGAGTTTTCATTCCTGCTTAAGAACACCACGCGGCCCATCCCGGCGAAAGACATCATCCGGTTTATTGAAGTGACGCCGGCGGCCACGACGCTGACCTATATCGACCAGTCTTTTACGGTGAAGGCGACCTATGTAACCGCCATCGAGGATCCTGGAGCCGTCGTCTTGCTCGCCATCGATACGACCAAGCCGCTGACCATCGTGGCCGGCTTCCTGCCCGTCCTCCAGCCAATGTGGCCGGCCGGGATCGGCGGGCAGTACGCCTATTGGGACGATAAGCTCAAGGCCTATCTCATCTCGGAGCCGACCCGGAAAAACCATGGCTTCGTCGGTTCTCCGGCGGCGCAGGGGATATCCTACACTCCCGCCCATATGCTTTCCGACACCCCCAACGAGTTCGCCATGATCATCGACAATCCCGAGGAGATCCGGGGGAAGTTTGTCCCCATCATCATGACCGGCGGCAAGGGAAAGCGTGAAGACATCCGGGATGTCTACGAAAAGCTGGCCGCCGATCCCGCC
>DQHV01000195.1 GCA_003524335.1 Candidatus Aminicenantota bacterium
AGACGGTAAAGTCTAACTTCATTCACGCCATCTCAGGCGAGTGAGTTATAATCGAGGAGGAGGAAAAACGATGAGCCGAAAAATACCTCTACCCGCAGTCGGTCTGCTTGCTGTTTTCTTTTGGCTCATGCCTTCGGCCATTTTTCCACAAGTCGCCCTTAAAAAAATCACCTACGAACAGGCTTACCTGAACAAGGAGCCATTTCTTCTCAAACCGATGACCACAGGCTTCTGGCTCGATGACGAAAGCTATCTCCTCCGAGAGCGCGATGAAAAAGGCAAGTTGATGCGCCTGCTGAAGGTCTCGGTCAAGACCGGCGAAAAAACCCTGTTCCTGGACTACAGCGCTCTCCAGAAAGGCCTACCCCAGGGCATTGTGGCGGCTGCGGCAGCGGCCGTGAGCCCGGATTACTCCCGTTTTATCTATCCGCATCAGAATGACCTCTATCTATACCTCCCCAAGACACAAGTGTTCCGACGCCTGACGGCGACACCGGAAGAGGAGAAGAATCCGCGCTTCTCACCCGACTCCAGGTATCTCGCCTACACCCGCGCCAACAACCTCTATGCCTTTGATCTCGACAGCGGGCTCGAATACCAGATCACCGCCGACGGCTCCGAGACGATCTATAACGGCTGGGCTTCCTGGGTCTATTTTGAAGAGATCCTCGGACGGGGCTCGCAGTACTCCGCCTTCTGGTGGTCGCCCGACAGCCGGAAGATNNATCAAGATCTTCAGCGTCGACCCCAAGACAGGGGGAAAAGAGGAGATCCTCGACGAGAAGCAGGCCGCCTGGGTCGAGTTTTTTGAGGACCTCTATTTCTTCAAGGACGGAAGCGGGTTCCTGCTGCGCAGCGATGTCGACGGCTGGCGGCACCTGTATTATTACGACCTCAAGGGAAAGCTCAAGGCCCGTCTGACAGAAGGCCCCTGGCATGTGTCGAGCATCGGACTGGTGGATGAAAAGAACAAGTGGATCTATTTTAACGCCAACAAGGAAAAATCCACCGAGTCGGGCCTCTACCGAGTTCGCCTTGACGGTCAGGGCCTCGAGCGCCTGACCAAAGAGCCGGCCAGCCATTCCTGCCAGGTCTCGCCGGGGGGAGACTATTTCCTCGACATGTCCACGAGTGTCGATCATCCCTCCAAACAGGACCTCTACCGCAGCGACGGCACCTGGATCCGGAACGTCGACAACAGCGAATCTCCGGCGCTCAAGGAATACACCATAGGCAAGAAGGAGCTCTTCACCATACCCACGGAGGATGGCTATCCCCTCCCCGCCTACTGGATCCTGCCGCCTGATTTCGACCAGGGCAAGAAATATCCGGTGATATTCACGATTTACGGCGGGCCCGGTGCCCCGACGGTATCAAACTCCTACCCGCCGCCGTCTTCGCTGTATCTCGCCCAGGAGGGTATCATCGTCCTGAGCGTCGACCACCGCGGCTCGGGCCATTTCGGGAAAAAAGGCGTCGCCCTGATGCACCGCAGCCTGGGCAAGTGGGAGATGAACGACCTCATCCAGGCGGTCAAATGGCTCCGGCAGAAGCCGTTCGTCGACAGCGCTAAAATCGGGATCACGGGCGGAAGCTACGGCGGATATTCAACCTGCCTGGCGCTGACCTACGGCGCCGACTATTTCACCCACGGCATCGCCAGTTCCTCGGTCACCGATTGGAAGCTCTACGACTCGGTCTACACCGAGCGCTACATGGATACGCCGGCGGAAAATAAGGAGGGCTATGAGTTCGGTTCTGTCATGACCTACGCCAAGAATCTCAAGGGCGTGCTCCTGCTCGAGCACGGAGATATGGACGACAATGTCCACATACAGAACACCATTCAGTTCATCGACGCCCTGATGGATCAGGACAAGATCTTCGAATACATGGTCTTCCCCAACCAAAGGCACGGGTTTGGCGGGAAAAAGCGGGAGAACGCCAGCCGTCGCAACGTCGATTTCTGGCTCAAGCACCTGCTCGGCCGCTGAGATGAGGGAGGGGGAGGCATGGTTCCGGGCTCTGACGGCCTGTCCGGCCTGCGCGGGCGTGGGCATCCGCGGGTATAAAAAGGGGAACTTTTCCGGCGACCTGACCCAGGACCAGATCAAGATCACCGACAGCCAGTACGGCAAGACCTGGGACCTCAGTATCTGTGGCGACTGCGGACACATCTTCGCCAACCCCTGCCCGACTCCGGAACATCTGTCCTCTCTTTACGGCCGCGTCGAAGATCCCCTCTACGAAGAGGAGTCCGCGGGCCGCTCCAGGAATTTCCTCCGCATCCTGCGGCGTCTCGAAAAGTTCATCCCGGAGAGGGGCGCTCTTTTCGATGTCGGCGCCGCTACCGGCATCCTGCTCGACCTCGCCCGACGCCGCGGCTGGGAGCCGACCGGCATCGAGCCCAGCTCCTGGGCAGTGAGAGCCGCGGCAGACAGGTATGGGATCGGGCTCATCGAGGGAACGCTGGAGACAGCCACTCTTCCGGAGGATCGCTACGCCGCCGTGACGATGGTCGATTTCATCGAGCATACGCCCCTTCCGTTCGAAGCGGTAAGGAAGGCCCAAGCCATCCTGCGGCCCGCCGGGATACTCGTCCTGGTCACGCCGGACATCCACAGCCGGGCCGCGCGCCTGGCCGGCCGAAAATGGTGGCATCTACGGCCGGCCCATCTGAGCTTCTTTTCCAGGAGATCGCTCGACGCCCTGCTCCGGCGGGCCGGCTTTTCCATAGTCGCCGAGCGCCGCTACTCCTGGACTTTCAGCGCTCATTACCTCCTCTCCCGGAAACCGGCCCTCCAAGCCCGGCTGAAGAACATGCGTCCGGCTTCTTTTTTGAAGAGAATTCCGATAAGATTGGCGCTCGGTGACTCGTTTGAAGTCTACGCCATGAAGGACACCGGAGGGTGACCGCTTACCTGCGCGCGCTGCGTCTGGAGAGATGGCCCCGCAGTGCCGCCATCATCCTGGGGAGCGCGACTTTTTTCTTCCTGCACCAGGATTTCTTATCGTCCTTCCGGCCCCTAGAGACCGCCTTCCTTCTGGCCCTGTCTTTCCTCCTGACCTGGGCGATCTCCACGGCGAATTATGTCGTCAACGAGATCGTCGATGCGCCCTACGACATCCATCATCCCACCAAACGGCACCGCCCTCTTGTCCAGGGAAAAATCAAAAAGGTCCCCTTCATCCTGTTGGGCATCGGCTTGACCGCCGCCGGCCTCGGCCTGGCCGTGGTCTTCTTTTCCCGATCCTTCGTCCTTTCCCTTCTCGCTCTCTTGGGCGCCGGCTTCATTTACAATGTCAAACCGGTCCGGACCAAGGACATCCCCTTTCTCGACGCCATCTCCGAATCGGCCAACAACCCGATCCGTTTCCTCATCGGCTGGTACGCCTTTGCCCCCCGGCATTTCTTTCCGCCCCTCAGCCTGCTCCTGGCCTGGTGGTCTTTCGGCAATTTCCTGATGACGGCCAAGCGCCTGTCCGAATTCCGCCTCCTCCGGGATAAGGCCGCCGACTACAGGCTCTCCCATAAGAGATACTCCCGAAACCTGCTGCTCTTCGGGATGATCGCCAGCGCCACCGTCTTTCTGACGACCTTCTTAGTCTTCGTCTTGTCTCTGCGACTCTATCGTAACCTCATCATCTTTCCCCTTCTCTTGCTCTATCTTTTTCTCTTCTTCCGCAAAACCCTGGAAGAGAGAGAGGTCATGGAGGAGCCGGAAAGCCTGCTCCGCAACCCGCTGATCGCCCTGCTGACCCTTGTCCTGGCCGGCCTTTTTGCCCTTTCCGTTTTCTTGTGATAGATTATGGGCAGTCCGCCCTTCCCGGGATAAAGAGGAAGAAGATGAACATGCTGGATATCATGCTGAAACTCCTCCTGGCGATCGCCCTCGGCGGCATCATCGGCCTGGAGAGAGAAGCCAGCCAGAAGCCGGCCGGGCTGAGGACCCACATCCTGATCAGCGTCAGCTCGGCCATGATGATGATCCTCTCGCAACTCATGCTGGCCGGAAAGGAGGCCGCGGGAGGAGATACGCTTCGGGTAGCGGCCGCCGTCATCACCGGCATGGGGTTCATCGGCGCAGGCACGATCATCCAGTCCCAAGGAATGGTCCACGGGCTAACTACGGCCTCGACGCTCTGGACGGTAGCCGGCCTCGGCCTGGTCGTAGGCGCTGGATACTACCTGGTCGCCGTCCTTTTTTCGCTGTTTGTCATAGCCACACTCGTCCTCTTCCGGCGCGTCGAGGAGACCCACCTCAAGAAGGCCCTATATCACTACCATCTCAAGATCAAGGACAGCCCGGACATCCTCGTCAACCTGAGAAAGCTGATCTTTCATCTCGGGCTCAAGCTGGCCGAGATCAACCTCAAGAAGGAAAGAAACGTTTCGATCGTTACGCTTTCCTTCTCGTCCTCCGAAGAAAAGGAGCGACAGTTCAACCAGAGCCTGTTCGACATGGGCGAGATTCTTGAAATCAAGATCGAGTAGAAAGAAGATCGTCCTGGCGACCTCCAACCCGGGCAAGCTGCGGGAAATCCGGCGCTGCTTCAAAGGCCTTCCCCTGGAGTTCCTGTCTCTCCGGGACATCGGGGGGAGCGGCGATGTCGAGGAGAAAGGGACGACCTTCCTGGAGAACGCCAAGCTGAAGAGCCTCGCCTATAGCTCTCTCAGCGAATACGCGACCCTGGCCGAGGACTCCGGCCTGGAGGTCGACCATCTCGACGGCGACCCGGGAGTCCTCTCCGCCCGGTATTCCGACCCCGGAGCCACCGAAAAAAAGAACATCCGCAAAGTCCTCAGGCAGATGAAGAACGTGCCTTGGCCGGGACGCCGAGCGCGGTTCGTCTGTCAGCTCGTCTTGTCGCATAGAGGACGCGTCATCAAGACGTGCCGCGGCCAGGTCCGAGGGTTTATCGCCCTGGAAAAAAAGGGGGATCGCGGATTCGGCTATGACCCGATCTTCTTCTACAGGCCATTCGGCAAGACTTTCGGAGAGCTTCGGCCCGAGATAAAAAACACGGTCAGCCACCGCGGACGGGCCCTCAAGAAAATGAGGATATTTCTTCTCCGCCATGCCGGAGCGGATGATAAACGGACCTAGGAAAAACAGAAGGGGGCCGAAGCCCCCTTCACTCCATCATTTGGTCGCGGCTTCCGGGCCCACGGTGATCAGGTCTTTGAGTTGCCCAAAGACCTTCTCCCCGATCCCGCGGACTTTCAGGATCTCCTCGATCTTCTTGAAGTTTCCGCTCTCCTTCCGGTAGTCGAGGATTCGCTGGGCGATCT
>DQHV01000084.1 GCA_003524335.1 Candidatus Aminicenantota bacterium
GGGCGTTGAGGACGGCCAGGCCTTTGAGAGAGGCTGGAACAACCAGACCGACGCCCACGACCTCCTGCGGGCGATGGAGGTGATAGCTTCCGGCGACGCCGGTTCTCTGCCTTCCTGCCGGGAGATGATCCTCATCCTGCAAAAACAAAGGTTCCGCGATGGCATCCCGGCGGGGCTGCCGGTCGGGCTGCCGGTCGGGAATAAAACGGGCTCGATTACAGGGATGGAACATGACGCGGCCATCGTCTTCCCCCCGGGGCGCAGGCCTTATATCCTGGTGGTCCTGACCAGAGGAGTGAAAAGCTCAGAAGAGGGAGAAAGGCTGATCGCGCGCCTCTCGGGCCTCATCTACGGCCAGGTCGTCCCCCAGTAGAGCTGGGATTGACGAAACCCCTGCTTTCTGCTATATATGAGACTCAAGTAATAGATACTAAATACAATATCTGGTAGGAATATCTCTAAAAGGTAGCACAGGTTGATTATTTTTCTTGACAAAAGCGTCTGCCCTCCTTTATAATCACCCCGAAACTCGTCAGCTCATGCTTAAATCGCGCCCCAGATCCAGCAAGTATTTTTTCGGAGCGTTTGCCGTTCTCTTTTTTCTGGCCGGCAAGCCGCCTGAATTCGGCCAGGAAAATCAGTTTTTCCAGGGTTTTCTGATCCAGAACCCAGTTATCAAGATCGGCCTCGGAGTCAACCTGGAGGAGATCACCATCCAGGCTTCTTCAGGGATGAAGGTCTATGAGGTGGGTTCCGACTACCGGCTTCTGGCCCAGGATGTGGACGAGATCCAGGTCAAAGGCCATAAGGAGAAACTCACCGAAAAGTTCGTCCTCCAGGTCGCTCAGACGGCCAAGAGAGAGGAGGCGGAAAAGCTGGCCGCCCGGCTTAAGCCCGAGGGCGGGCTAAGGGCTTATGTCGTGTCCGGGAGGGAAAGCAAATCGGAAGACCTCTACCAGGTCCGCATCGGAGACTTCCTCACCCGCACCGAGGCCCTGAGGTTTATCAAGACCCTAAACCGGCAGGGCATAGGCGAGGCCTGGATTCTGAGGGAAGAAGTCACCGAGGAGAAATCCCATCCGCTGTGGGTGCTGGTAGGGGATGAGCTTGAGACCTTGAACAAAGAGAACGTCATCTATTTCATCCCCTCCGACCAGGAAAGCTACCTCTCCTACAAAGGCACCCACTATAGAGGCATTTTTGTGCTTCGCGCCAGCCCCAAGGGCTTGGTCCTCGTAAACACACTCAACCTTGAGGATTACCTCAAGGGCGTTGTCCCGGAAGAACTGTCTCCGGAGCTATTCCATGGGTATGAGGCACTCAAAGCCCAGGCGGTGGCCGCCCGGACGTATGCCATCAAGAACCTTGGCCTGAACCGGGAGCTCGGGTTCGACCTCTGCGATACTCCCAAGTGCCAGGTTTACGGCGGCCTCAGCGCCGAACATGCCGAGAGCAACCGGGCCGTGGAAGAGACCAACGGGGAAGTGGCCCTCTACAAGGGCAAGCTTATCAACGCTCTCTATACTAGCACGTGCGGCGGGATGACAGAGGACATCGAAAACGTATTCGAGGGCCGGCCCCAGCCCTATCTCAAGAGCACCGAGTGCACCTATGAAAACCAGAAAGAGTGGACTCTGGAGAGCCGGCCGATGCTCCCCGTCTGGATGATCGGCCGGTCGATTGAGCTTGAGACGGCCATGCTGATCGGCCTCGGGATCATCCCCCGCGAGACCAACCCATCGTACTACCGTGAACCGGCTAGGTTCGAAGAGGCCGCCGTCTGGATTGATAAGGCTCTCACCCTGGTGGGAAAAAGCAGCCAGAAATTGGCTCTCGGCGAGACCATACTGAATTTTCCGAACCTGGCCGGGATCATGATCGCCGCCTTTCAATGGGAAGATAGAGTCAAGAACCTGATGCTCCCCTCTGAAGTCGAATTTGTCCTCCGTGATTTCCCGCCTGTCCGGGGCGAGGCCAGAGACAGCCTGGCTTATCTCATCCATAGCGGCATCTTCCCCTCCACTCCCGAGATGGCCGATGAGAAGAGGACCGCCACGCGAGGAGAGTTGATCTATGTTCTGAGCAAGGCCGTCCGCAGCTATTTCGACCCTAGCCGGAAAGGTCTATTCCGGGGCCTGACCAGAAAAAACGAGATCGAGGTGGAAGCGGATGGCGAGAACCGGATTATTCCCTTATCTCCGGACGTCTTTCTTTTCCGCTCCCAGGACGGCGAGGTTTTCCCGGCCTCGAGGCTTTACCTGCTCGGCGGGGAAGACATCCGCTGGGTCGAAAACGGCGGGGAAATCGGCTGGCTGGAGGTTTCCTACCCGATGAGCACAGCGACCCTGGACAGAGGATCGCCGTTCCATCGCTGGCTGGTCAGACACTCCAAGGCGGAGCTGGAGAAACGGGTCAACGAGTACTATCCGATCGGCGAGCTCCAGGACATCGTCGTCCGGGAGAGAGGCAAGTCCAAGCGGGTCACGGAACTCCAGATCATCGGGACCGAGAGCCAGGTCGTGGTCAAGGGTCTCAAGATCCGTTGGGTCCTGGGTCTGCGGGACACGCTTTTCACGCTGGACAAGGAGTGTGACGCCGGAGGTGGGACGAGCCATTACGTGTTCGCCGGCAAGGGGTGGGGTCACGGCGTTGGTCTCTGTCAGGTCGGGGCCTCGCGGATGGCCCAGTCCGGAGCTGAGTACAAAGAGATTCTCAAGAAGTATTATCAGGACATCAAGATCAGCCGGTATTACTGAACTTCCTCCGCACTGATTGACAACCCCGGAAAAGCATCACTATAATTGCGCCGAGGGAAGGCCGCCATGAAAACGACCGAGTTCCGGGAATTTCACACTCCCACAAGCGGGATCTTCTTCCGGGCAAAGCGCCGGGTCTTCTCCGAGAAAACCCCTTTCCAGAAGATGGAGGTGTATGAAACCGCTTCCCACGGCCGGGTGCTGCTCCTGGACGGGCTCGTCCAGACCACGGAGAAGGACGAGTTTTTCTATCACGAGATGCTCGTCCACCCGGCCATGATGTCGCACCCGCGGCCGCGCGACGTTCTGATCATCGGGGGCGGAGATGGGGGAGCGCTGCGGGAAGTCCTGCGCCACCTGATCAGGGGCGCCGTGCTCGTTGAGATCGATGCCCGCGTGATCGAGGTCTGCTGGAAATATTTTCCCGGGCTGGCCGCGTCGTTCGGAGACAAACGGGCGGAGATCGTGGTCGACGATGGAAACAGGTTCATACGGGAGACGGACCGCCGGTTTGATATCATCCTGGTGGACTCCTCCGACCCCGTCGGGCCCTCGGCCGTTCTCCACCAGCAGGCTTTCTATGCGGCGCTCAAGCGGCGCCTCCGGCCGGGTGGAGTCATCGCGGCTCAGGCCGGCGCGCCTCTCTTTCACCTGGAGCACTTGCGGAAAAAGAGGCTTTTCTTGCAGAGGCTCTTTTCGTTCGCCCTTTACTATCTCGGTCCGGTACCGACATATCCGGGTGGTTTGTGGTGTTATGCCTTTCTCTCCGACCGGGTGGATCCCAGGAAAAGCCTGCGGAAGAAAGCCCCGAAAAAGCTCAAATATTACAACTCGGATGTCCATCGCTCCGCCTTTGCCCTGCCCGAATTCCTGAAGGACAGGCCGCTCCGCTAAATCGGGGACCTCTATGGAAGAACTGCCTGAATACCCGGTCGCCAGACTGAAAAGGGACTTCTTAATTCCCGGGGAGCCGTCCTTCTGGAGCACGATCCCTGCTCTGACCATCAACCACTACCTTTGGCTTGACAACGGCTACAAACCCCACGTCGAGGTCAAGCTTTGCTATAGCCCTCAGAGCCTTTATGTCCATTTTGACGTATTCGAAGCCAAGATAAGAGTCCGGTTCACTCAATTCCAGGACCCCGTCTATAAAGACAGCTGCGTCGAGATGTTCATCGATCCCTTTCCGGAAAAGCGGCTCGGCTATATCAACGTCGAGACGAATGCCGCCGGAGCGGCCCTCGTGGCCATCGGACTGGACCGCAGCCGGCGGACGCCGATACCGCAAGCGGNNAAGCTGACCTGGACGGGTTTGAGATCATCTCTTCAGTCAAAGGCCCCATTTCCGGATATCACGGCGCCGAATTTTGGACGCTGGCTTATAAGCTGCCGTTGAGTTTATTTGATAAATACTATGAGGCCAAGATCAGGTCCGGCCAGGCGGCCCGGGCGAATTTCTACAAGTGCGGCGATGAGACGGAGACTCCGCATTTCGGCGCCTGGAGCCCCGTCCGAACGCCGCAGCCGGATTTCCATCGTCCCGAATATTTCGGCCGCCTCATTTTCCAATAAGGATAGGAAGCATTATAATTCGTGTGATGAGCGACATAATGATCAGCACTGTCTTCGCCTTTATCCTTTCATCTGGCGCCGTCCTCCCGAGTCAGGGCCAGACCATCACAGACAACCTCCGCCGGACCGTCGCCGTTCCGGCCCGTGTCGAGCGGATCCTTTCCCTCCAGCCCGAGATCACGCGCATCCTCGTGGCCCTCGGGGCGGCGGACCGGCTGGTTGGCCTGGACTATTTCATCAGCCGGGACGACCATCTCTTCAAGATCCTCTTCCCCGGCGGAACGCGACTTCCCGTCGTCTCCATGCCGGACGAGAGCGTCAACAAGGAGCTTATCGTCCGGCTTGACCCGGACATCATCTTCACTTCGCCGACCGAACTGCAAGTGCCCGATTCCATCCAGCGGAGCCTGGGGATACCGGTTGCGGCGCTCGCCTCGATGGGAAGCTTCGAAGGTCTGCTCGAGGAAATCGAGCTCGTCGGGGCCCTGACCGGCTTTAAGGATAGGGCCGGCGAGCTCGGGCGCTATTTCCAGGAGATAATCCGGTCCATCATCGAATCCACGGGGCCGCTGACCCTTGAGGACAGACCAAGAACCTACTTGGCTTTCTGGTCGTCGCTCGTCCGCACGCCCGTCTTCTACGAGCCCGTCCAGGCGGCCGGCGGGAGGAACGTCGCGGATAACCTGCTTCCCTCCCGCCTCGGAACCATCGGGACGATCATCACCGTGGAGCAGATCCTCAAGTGGGACCCGGATGTCATCCTGATTCAGGGAAGTTTTCTTCCCCGCGAAAGACAGGTGACGGTCGAATCCGTAATGGGAGACAAAAGGCTGGGCTCCATCAAAGCGATAAAACAGAGACGCGTCCATTACACGCTGGGCTTCTGGTACTGGTGGGACCCGGCCGGAGTGCTCGTTGAGACCCTCTATCTGGCGAAACTTTTTCATCCTGAAAAATTCGGGCGGCTCGACCTCGAGAAAGAAGGCAATGCGATTTACAAGATGTTCTACGGGAAAACGGATGTCTTCACCGACCTGATAAAATCCCTGGATTTCCATGAGTGGACAAAATAATAAACGGGCCCAGGGTCTGGCCATTTTTTTCCTGATTTTGCCGCTGTTCCTTTTTCTGATCTCGCTGAGCATCGGTAGCTATGGGATCTCACCGCGCGGCCTGCTCAAGACCGTACTCTCGGTTGTTTCGCCCGCTTCGCATCCGGATGTGCCCGCCGCCTACCGCGACATTCTGCTCCGCATCCGGCTGCCGCGCGTCCTCCTGGCCATGGCCGTTGGAGCGGCCCTTTCCGTCTCCGGGGCTTCGCTCCAGGCACTCTTCAAGAACCCGCTGGTCAATGAATACATCCTGGGCATCTCTTCCGGAGCGGCCTTCGGAGCGGCCTTGTCTCTCGTCTTTCTGGGTAGGGCCTTTCCCCCTCAGGTCGGGGGGTTCGTATTCGCCGTGGTGGCAGTGGGCGCGGTCTTGCTGATTTCCGGAAAAGCCGAGTCCCACTTCATCTCACTCCTCCTCACCGGCATCATCGTCACGGCCTTCTTTTCGGCCCTCCTCTCTCTGGTCGAGTTTTTTGCCAGTCCCTATGTCCTCCAGGCTCTTTTTTTCTGGCTGATGGGCAGCCTCTCCCTGGCCTCCTGGAAGGACCTTTATATATCCCTGCCGCTGATCGCCGTCGGGTTGGTGATGCTGTATTNNACCTGAACGTTCTCTCGATGAGCGATGAAGAGGCCCGGTCGCTGGGAGTCAACGTCCTCCGGGAAAAGATGCTCGTCATCGCGGCGACGACTTTGATCACGGCGGCGGCAACGGCGATCGTCGGCATCATCGGCTGGCTGGGGTTCATCGTCCCGCACCTCGTCCGGATGATGTTCGGGGCGGACAACCGGCGCGTCGTCCCTCTTTCCGCNNGGGCTCTCGTCTTTTGAGATCCCGATCGGCATTTTTACCAGCCTTATCGGGATCCCCATTTTTCTCGTCCTCTTGAAGAAGACCAGGAAGGTCTGGCTGTGAGCATTAGAGTCACTAACTTGGCCTTCGCCTTCCCGAAGTTTTCTCTCCGGGTCGAT
>DQHV01000274.1 GCA_003524335.1 Candidatus Aminicenantota bacterium
TGGCCAAGGGGTATTTCCCGTTCTCCACCGGGCTCGTCCTCGAGGTCAGCGGCGGGATGAACATCCGCCGACTGTAGCCGGCAACCTAACCCCTGACATTTCCTTAAACGCGAAAGTATGGTATAAGTGGTGCACTTCGCTTGGGAGAATCGATTATGACCTCACAAAGACACTCCTCGGGACGCATTTTCTGGGGCCTCGTCCTCATCCTGCTCGGCGTGCTCTTCCTGCTCGACCAGATGGGACGGGTGGACTTCGGCGATCTCATCAGCAGTTGGTGGCCGCTCATCCTGATCGCCGCCGGACTCTGGCAGCTCATCTCGAGCAATTTCAAGGAGCTGACCGGGGGTTTTTTCCTGATCGCCCTCGGAGCCATATTCCAGCTGGCCAAGCTCGAGATCCTTGGCCGGAACGTCTGGCATTATGTCTGGCCGGCCTTGATCATAGGCCTCGGTCTCTGGGTGCTGATCGGCGCTTTTCGACGCTCGTCGGCGGCCAGATTTCCAGGCAGCAAGGAAGATGAGTTGGACGCCTTCGCCATTTTTGCCGGGCTAAACCGCCGCATTGAGTCACAGAGTTTCCGCGGCGGAAAGGCCACCGCCATCATGGGCGGGATCGAGCTTGACCTTACGTCCGTACGGCTGGCTGAGCCGAGAGTAGGGATCGAACTGACGGCCATCATGGGCGGGATCGATATCAAGGTGCCGCGTCATATCCGCGTCGAACTGGACGGGAATCCGGTCCTGGGGGGAGTCGAGAACAAGCACAATTACACTCCCGGGACTGGAGCCGAGCAGACGCTCTCAATCAAGGCCACCGCGATCTTGGGCGGGATCGATATCAAGGACTAACATGAAGAAGGTCCTATTCTGGTTCCTGGCGTTCATCATCACGGCCGCGAGCGCCGTTTATCAACGGATGACCGGCCCGACCCATCCTGTCCGGGGAAAGGCCGCCCTTTCGAACGGAGAGGTCAATTTCAAACTTCCCCGCAGCGCCGAAATCACCTCCGATTGCGAGGTCGGGCTCGAAGTGCCCGACACGGAGGTCGCCGGCCGCCTGCTCTTCCGGAGGTTCAAGACCGACGATTCCTGGACGGAAGTCGTTATGGTCCGGCAGGAAAAGAGATTGGTGGGCAGTCTCCCCAAGCAGCCCATGGCCGGCAAGCTGGCCTATAAGGTCGTTCTGACCGACCGGGGGAAAGACACCTCTCTCAGCGGCGACGAAGACATCGTCATCCGTTTCAAAGGGACCGTCCCCACTGCCCTCCTGCTCGCTCATATCCTCGTCATCTTTGCCGCCATGCTGTTTTCGACCCGGGCGGGGATCGCCGCTTTAGACAAGAAGAGCGACCCCCGGCGGCTAGCCGTCTGGACGGCCGTCCTGTTTTTTGTCGGCGGGTTTATCCTCGGGCCGCTGATGCAGAAATTCGCCTTCGACTCCTGGTGGACCGGGTTTCCTCTCGGCCGGGATCTGACGGACAGCAAGACTCTGTTCGCTATGCTGGCCTGGGTGGTTGCGCTTGTCGCCGGCCGGGGCGGCCGGAAAAACCGGGCTTGGGTGCTGGCCGCCTCCATCGTGACGCTGATCGTCTTCCTGATCCCGCACAGCCTGCTGGGGTCGGAGCTCAAGTACTCCGGAACCCCGCGCTAGATAGCCGGGCCCGCCTCCAAGATGATGCCGTCACGGTCAAGGCTCTCCCTTTTTCCCTTTTGGAAATGCCCGGGTTTTGAGCCTGGTATATAATAGGAGACGAACGCCCATATCAGGAGGACCGAAATGAAACCCAAAGCCTTTGCGATCGTCATGATTTCAACGATTCTCTGTCTGAGCTCCTTTGTCTTAGGCCAGGGATTGGAGGATTCTCGGGCCCAGGCCCCTGCGAATATCAAGACCATCATCAAACAAAACTGCGGCGTCTCGGGCTGCCATTCGGGAAAATACCCTGCGGCCGGCCACAATTTCGAGCCGGATAAGTTTGTCGCAGCAGTAGTCGACGCGCCGAGCCAGGAAATGCCCGATCTCAAGATCGTGGACGCGGCCAGGCCCGAAAAAAGCTACCTACTGGCGAAGATCAAGGGCGAACCGGGCATTGGCGGCAAGCGCATGCCCGCCGACCGCGATCCTCTAACTGAGGAGCAGATCCGCCAAATCGAGGACTGGATCAAGAGCTTGGGAACGGACCCTTCCGGAACGGAGGTCATCTCCGAGTCGACCCCTCCGGATCGCGGCCCCGCGCTGGACTCCCCACCTGTCCCTGCGGACGGCGCCGGCCAGGCCTCCAAGCCCAAAAGCTTTTCCAAACCCGCTTTCTGGGGAACAAGGCTGGTCAACCTGCCGACAACCACGACGCTGGGCAAAGGCAAATTCCTGTTCCGAGTTTCCCATCGTTTTCAGCCTCCGGTTTCAGCGGGCTGGGATTCTTTCTACGGCTTCGACGGTCCGGCCTTTATCCTCCTCAGCTTCGGCTACGGCATCACGGACAACCTGATGGTGACGGTGGGGCGGAGCAAGCTCTACCAGGAATGGGAATTCAACGCGGATTGGGCGGTCATTGAACAGGGGAAAAAGAGCGCCCTCCCATTTTCAGCCACTCTCCACGCCGGAGGAAGTCTGGTGAGCCAGGATGAGCCCACGGGCGCCGAATGGTCGGGACGATTTCGGTTCAACGCCCTGCTGAGCCTTGCCTACCAGCTCAACGACAGACTTTCGTTCCTCCTCGTTCCGGCCTATGCTTTGAACACCAATTTCTGGGAGCCCTCCTCGGAAGGCACGTTGGCCTTGGGTATCGGGGGACGGTTTATGGTCGTCGACGACCTCTCCCTTATCGCCGAATGGGTACCCCGGCTGGCAGGATATAAAGATTTCTACAGCGGTTGGGGTTTGGGAGTCGAGAAGAAAATCGGCGGCCACGTTTTCCAGTTCTTTGTAACGGATTCGATCGGACTCACCGCTGCTCAGTACCTGCCGGGGGGCGATTTGAAGCTCGGCGACGGAGACTTCCGGATCGGCTTCAACATCTTCCGCACCTTCTAATTCGGGACACCATATCAATTTCCGTTTTAAAGCCGTCTCCTCATTGTCTCATTTGAGGGCGAACCTGACCGTCACCGTGAACACAACCCCTTTCGGCTTCCCCTCGATGATGAACGGTTCGTACTTCCATTGTCTCAGGGCTTCGATCGCCGCCTGGTCGAGCTCGGGGATAGACTTTTGAACCCTGACTTTCACGACATTACCCTGTTCATCTGTCGTGGCCTCGAGCAGGACGACGCCCTGGATGCCGGCCTTGCGGGCCGCCTCCGGGTAGACAGGATCGACTTTCTTGAGCAGCGTGGGGACAAGTACTTCCCCTGTCGCTCCCGGTCCTTCCCCCTGGCCTTCGGCCTTCTCAGCATCGAGAGTGAACCGGACCGTCACGGTGAAGACCGCCTCCCTGGCCTGTTTATCGATCATGAGNNGGCTCGTAAACCCACTGCCGGACGGCAGCGATGGCCGCCTGATCGAGCAAGGGAACAGACCTCAGAACGATAGCATCTTTCACTCTTCCTTGGGCATCCGTCCGCGCCTGAACGATAACTACGCCCTCGATTTTTGCTTGGCGGGCTATTTCCGGATAGACCGGGTCCACGGATTTCACCAACTTCGGAGGGTTGATCTGATCCTTGACCTTGACCGCGCCCTCGGCGAATTTCTCGATGTCTTTCTCGCCGAGCTGAAACCTGACGGTGACCGTAAAGAGCGCTTTCGTCGGCTTGCCGTCGAGGAGCAAAGGCTCATAGACCCATTGTCTGACGGCATCAATCGCTGCCTGGTCGAGATCGGGGATGGAGCGAAGGATCATCGCATCCATAGCCCGGCCATATTCGTCAATCTTGGCTTCTAGGATGACGACACCCTGGATCCCCTTTTTCCGGGCTTCTTCCGGGTAAACGGGGTTGACTTTCTTGATGAGCTTGGGCGGCTGGATATCCCCCTTGCAGGCCACGGCGTCTTTCTCGAACTCTTGCTTTTTCTTCTCCATCTCCTGACTGCGGACGCCTCCGACGACACCCCCTTCTACCCCGCCCTCGACTCCGCCTTCGACTCCACCAGCGACTCCACCCTGGACGCCGCCCGAAACTCCGCCGGCGCCAGCAGAAAACCCAACGGCTACCTCCCCAAGCGAAATGAAATAAGGCTTCCCGTTACCGTCCTCAAAGCCAAACACGGCAACGCTCTTTCTGGGAATCGTGAATTCTGTATCAAGCAAATTCCGGCTTTCTTTCTCCGATACTTCATTGACTTCTATCTGAAACTTCTGGGGCAGGACCTCCTTTGAAGCGATGGCGACCTCATACAGCTTTCCGTCCAGGCGAAACATTTGACGGGCCTGCTGTTTTTTCCCCATTTCCCAGCTCACGTTGGACTCGGTCACAAGCTTCACATCCTTCAGGTTAAAGGTCTTCCTGATCTGGCTTTGTTCCGCTTCGAGAGCCGCGTCCGACGGGAGATTGGCCGACAGCATGTATTTCAAGTAGGACGACGTGATGCTCCGAGCGGCAGGGCTGCCTTCTTTGAGCCCCTCAAAGACCCTCAGCCTTATGGTTCCCACAAAAGTTGGGTTGGCATCGCCCGACTGGACAGCTGCAGCAGAAAAGAGCGGCCAAGCCGACATCACGCAGAGCGCTCCAACCATTAAGAAAAGGACTTTTCTTTTCATAGCTAGCCTCCTATTTATTTGTCCCAGCCCAGACAATGATCATATCGGAGCCCTGGGGTTGATAGATCACTGTATTGGCCGGCTGTCCGCCGACCCGGACATATTCGAGTTCAAAGCGCGCCGGCACGGCCGCTGTGGGAGACGCTCCTCCGGGCCGGAAACCCTTCAGCAGCAAAAATCCTGTGACCAAGACGATAAGAAAGGCCGTCGCAGTCGCCCATCCCCAGCGGCGCAATACCGATGACTGGACTGCTCGGGATTTCATCATCTCTCTACCCGGATCCCCCACGAGCGCCGACTCGACCTCCGCCCAGAGCGGACGGCTGATGTTCACCTCCCTCTCCTGCACTAGGAGGGAACCGACCGTTTCGCGGCTCGCAAAACTCGCCAGGCAGCGGGGGCATTTCTCGATATGGCGGCGGATGAGAAGGCTCCGCCAGGGTTTCAGCGGAACCAAAGCATAAAAAAGCTCAACCGTTTTGCAGCCAGACATGGCCTTGCTCCAATAGCTTTTTGATTTTCTTCCGCGCCTGGAATAGGTAGACGCGGGCGGTGCTGTCCGAACAGCGGAGCACCTCGCCGATCTCCTGGGCAGTATAACCTTCATTCGCCCAGAGGCAGAGCGCTGTTCGCTCCTTGGCCTTCAACCGTTCGAGGAGGTCTGAAGGGAGGCGCCTGGGCGGATGAGAATGACCCGGGTTGGCCGGCGTCGCCAGGACGGTCTCCCGGCCCATTTTTTTCACCAACTCCGCCGACTGCCGCCGCCTTTTGAGACAGTCGAGGCAGCGCCGGTAGAGGATAGTATAGACCCAGTTCTTGAAGCTCCTGTCCTTGTCGTAGCTCTTCAGATGACGGTAGACTTGGATAAACAGCTCCTGACAGGCATCTTCGGCGTCGTCACGGTTTCCTAGGATGTTCATGGCCAGGGACATGGCCGGAGCCGAGTATCTTTCGACGATCATTCGGAAATCCTCCATTCTCCCGCGGAGGCAGCCCGCGATCAGCTCTTGTTCATCCATCCGCTGCTCTCACCCTATATTACGCCCCAGCCCCATTGAGTGTTTATGGGGACACCATATGAATTTCCGAATTTTCTGGGCAGGAGAAATAAGGAAATTGATATGGTGTCCCCGATTTAAGCGGGCGAAAACCTATTCCGCCAGGTGCGCTCTTAAGAAGGCGCTGGCTGGTGAGGCGCCAAGGTTTGAAAAAGGAAAAGGAAGCGGGGCTAAGGAGGATCCCTCTCCAGCCAGCAGCATTATCTCATTATAGATAATCTTTTTTTCAAATGTCAAAGAATATTTACAGTTTTTTTTATACAATGTGCCGGACGGGTGCTATGTCCCCAAAAAAAGCGTTTGTTGCCTGGCTCTGGGTCGCCATCTGCACCCTTTCCATCTTTCTCGTCGTCCCGCTGGCCCGGACAATCCAAAAATTCGTCTCAGCCCGCTGGGGACGGGCCTTTTTCGGCTACGGGGTCCTGGCTGCAACGGCTGCGGCCTTCTGTATCCTCGTTTTTACCCTCGTCTTTCGCCTTAACGTCCGGTCACCGTCGAACTATCTCTGGCTGGCCGCCGTGGCCTCTCTTTACGTTTATTTCACTCTGCAGCTGTGGCGGGCGCCCGAGGAGGCCGTCCATTTCCTGGAATACGGGCTGCTGGGTTTTTTCCTATTCCGCGCTTTGAGTTTGACCATCCATGACAAGAGCATCTACCCGACCGCCTTTCTCATCGGGTCGCTCATCGGGATCTTCGACGAGGTCCTTCAATGGATGATGCCGGGACGCTACTGGGATTTCCGGGACGCCGGCCTGAACGCCCTCGCCACCGGGCTTTTCCAGGTCGCCCTCTGGGAAGGAATCAAACCCCGGATAATCAGCGAGAAAATCAGCCCCAAATCGATCCGCCGCGTCTCCATCCTCCTCACCGCCAACATAATCTTTCTCGGTCTCTGCGCGTCGAATACGCCGCGGCGAGTGGCCGCTTATACTGAGCGTCTCTCTTTCCTGTCTTTTCTTGTTAAGGAAGAACCGATGTACGAGTTCACCCGGAGGCACGCGGACCCGGAGATCGGGACCTTCTATTCGCGGCTTTCGATTGCTGACCTGGAAAAAGAGGACGCTGAGAGATCGGGCCATTGGGGGAAAATCTTGAAAGACTGGAAGGACAAAGATTACAGTCTATTCCTGCGCGAGCATCACCCCCTGCTCCATCCCTTCCTCTACGAGATGCGCATTCACATTTTCCGCCGGGACCGCAAGGATGAGGATGCCCTCAAGGCGAAGGACGAGAAGTCGCGCCGGGAGGCTCTTTTCGCAGCCTGCAAGGAAAATATGATCTTGGAGAAATACTTCGGCCGCACATTAGAGGAATCGACCTATCAATGGAGCGCTGAGAAAAAAGCGCAGATCGCCGCGTCCATTGACCCGACAAAATCCTACCGCAGCCCGGTGAGCGCCGGGCCGTTTCAGATCAAGGAGCGAACGCTCTGGCTGGGAATCCTGGTCGGCCTCGGCTTGCTCCTCGGGCTCAACCTGGCCGTCTTGCGCAGAAAAGATCCGGGCAGATTATTATCAAGATAGTCCTTGGGGCTTAGCTTAGCCCAGCCAGCTTCTTCTTGGCGTCCTCGACTTCGGGCTGGCCGGGATCGGCGTCCTTCCAGAGGTCGAGGAATTTGTGGTACTGCTCGGCCGCTTTGACTTTCAAGCCTTTCGCTTCATACAATTTGGCCAGCCTGTAATGGAACTCGGGGTGGACCAGGAAACGGGCCCGGCTTTTCGGGTGGAAAGTGATCAAAGACTCATATTCCGCGATGGCTCTGTTGACATCTCCCTTTTGCTGATAGGCCCTGGCCAGGACATCCTTGAAAATTGGCGTATTGTAGGTTGAGACTGAAAACGATTCCTGTATATTGGGCGGAGCCGGGAGGACGGTTTTCTCAAAAACGGCAATAGCTCGGTCCGGGAAGCCTTCGGCCAAGAGAATCTCCGCCTGGAGCAAATCGGCAAAGAAAATGGGGGAATCTCTCTGAGAGGGACTCAGGGCCGGCAGAAAGGACATCATCTTGGCTGCGCCCGTCTTAGCTGAGTCAAGCCGCCCCTCTTTCAAATCTATAAAAGCAAGGGCGCCGAGATATCCGCTCCTGTAAAAGGGTTCATTTTTCGGCTGGTAATTCACGAAGAAATCGAACCATTCTTTGACCGACTTTCGGCTGAGGTCCAATTGACCCTTGGTTAGATAGGCAAAAGTTTTTATCCAATTGACCCAGGCTTCTCCTGTCCGGTTTCCCGCTGACCTTAACAGTCCGCGGGATTTCTCCAGACTCTCCAGACCGCTCTCGAAGCTCCCGAGCCAGCCCTGATAGAACCCTTTGAAAAAATATCCCGTTCCCTGAGGTCCTGACGTGTTGGCGGCGGCGATGTATCGATCAACCCACGCCATGGCCTCCGGCGCGTCTTCCTTCAAAGCATAGAC
Organism: Candidatus Aminicenantota bacterium; assembly: GCA_003524335.1. Classification (GTDB taxonomy): domain Bacteria; phylum Acidobacteriota; class Aminicenantia; order Aminicenantales; family UBA8522; genus UBA8522. The sequence continues at coordinate 8,176 of DQHV01000274.1, forward strand.
ATAAGCGATGCTCAACTGGCTGAGAAAGTCTGGCTTCATGGTCAGGGCTTCTTTGTACTTGGCGATGGATTCATCCAGCCAGCCCATCAGATAATACGCTTCGGCCATGGAATCCAGGGGATTGGCATCCTGGGGATTCAGCGCGGCATATTCCTGAAATTGCTCGACAGCTCTTTCATAATTATTCAAAGCCATGTAAACATAGCCGAGCTCGTTATGGGCTTCTGCATAATCCGGGTCAAGCTCCAGGGCTTCGTTCGAAGCAGCCCTGGCATTCTCGTAATCGCCTCCCGTGCGGTACGAGACTGCGAGATAGAAATAAGCCAGCTTCTCCCGGGGGTACTTGCGAGTTAGCTCCCGGAGGATGCCGACTGCCTTCTCGCTGTTCCGTTCAATAGAATAGGCATAGGCTGCCTGGATATAGGATCTTTCTATATCGGTGACTTTGTGCGCCAGAGCGTTGGCCTTTTCAATCGCAGCATTCCTCGCCTGGAAGTTTCCCAAATTAGACTGAGTTAGGCCAAGATAGACATAAGCAAGCGCAAACTCGGGGTCGAGCTCGACGGCTTTTTCTAGGGATTTTCGGGCGTCTTCATAATAGAATTTGCGAAAATCATCCTTGCCTTTTAGATAATATTCATAGGCCTCCATCGAGCCCGTTGTCGCCTCGATGACCGGGGCTTTTGCAGCCTGGGTCGGCCCCTTGGCCACCCCAATGCCTGAAGAGATTTCCCCGCTCAGAGCGTCGATCTGGGTTCGCAAAATGCTGTCCAACCCGTCGCCGCGAGAGCTCGCGCTCTTTAGGAGTTTCTTGGTCTCCACGTCCAGGACTTTGACATCCGTGGCGAACATGTTTCCCGCTTTAATGAAACTCCCCAGAACAATGGCCTGAACGCCTTCCTTGCGGCAAAGGCGAAAACCCAGGTCTCGGTCGATAACAAGGACGTCCTTCTTGCCCAGCTGGGACAGAAGGTCAGACATTCTCTCCCAGGTGACTACGTAGAGTCTTCCCGTCTGTTGCAAACTTGTTATGAGAAGGTTGGGAATCGCTTTTTGTAGATAGTCGAACGCCTTATCGCCCGTTTGATTTTCAAAGCTGATGACCGCTATGGAATTCTCGATCTCCGGCGCGGGCGGCGCCTCTTTTCGAGGCAGAGCTCGCCAGAGCACCAGGGCGATCACGGCGACGGCGACCACGGCCAGCCCCGGCAGGAAGAGGTTCCGGAGTCTGAATTTGACTGTGATCTCTTTTGAGGTGACGGTCTTTCTTTTGGGGATAGGACGTTCTGCAGTCGGGATACCTTTTTCGATTTTTTCAAGGTCGGCTCTGAGTTCGTCGGCGCTTTGATAGCGCTTCTCTTTGTCCTTCTCCAGGCACTTGAGGATCAAACGGCTCAGATCTTGCGGAATCTGGGCATTCACAGACTTGGGGTCTTTGGGGATTTCACTCTTCTGCTTCACCCCAATGGTGAACGGCGTATCGCCTTCAAACGGCACCTGCCCGGTCAGCATCTCGTAGAGGATAATGCCCAGCGAATAGATATCCGATCGGGCGTCGACTTCTTTTCCCTCAACCTGTTCGGGTGACATATATTCGGGAGTGCCGATCATGACTCCGGCACCAGTGATGCCCTTGACCGAGATGGACCGGGCGATCCCAAAATCCATGATCTTGGCATTGCCGTCTTTGTCGATCATGATATTGCCCGGCTTCAAATCCCGGTGGACAACTCCCACCCGGTGGGCTTCAGCCAGCCCTTCACAGACCTGTTTGGCTATGAAGATGGCCGTCCCTACTACAAGCTGCCGTGACCTTCGGATGAAACTCTTGAGGTCCTCTCCGGACACGTACTCCATGGTGATGAAATAGTTGCCGGCTTCCCTGCCCAGGTCGTACATCCGGCAGATATTCTTATGAGAGATATCCCGGGCAATTTTGAGCTCATTCCGGAAACGATCGATCGTGTTTTTGTCGGCCGACACCTCGGGCTTGATGAGCTTCAAGGCCATTTTGGCCTGGACTTCCTGGTCGAAGACCTTATAGACCTTGCCCATTCCCCCCTTTCCCAGCTCCTCGATGATCTGGTAGCGACCGGCGAAGGTGGAGCCGGTGCTAAGTTCTTTGAGGGAAGTCTGAAGTGTCTCCGTTTGAAAGAGGGAGAATTCCCTGGCCGAATCTAATTTCGTTCCACAGTCTGAACAGAACAGGGATGTCTCGGCATTCTCAGTCTGACACTTCGGGCACGTGATGGCCACAGCTAATCCCTTCTATCAGGTGTGGCTAGAGATTATCAAGGAAAGGAGGAGCAAGTCAACCTAAAACAGACCGCTCCCCGTGTAACAAATGTGTCACCAGGATTGGTTTATCCTCTATGATAATGTCAAGCGAGCTCGCCCAAATCTGGCTAATCGTGCTCAAAAGAAAACAGGGGGGTTATTGGGGAAAACCGAGAGCCAGCGAGAGGACTTGAACCTCCGACCCGCTGATTACGAATCAGCTGCTCTACCGACTGAGCTAC
>DQHV01000005.1 GCA_003524335.1 Candidatus Aminicenantota bacterium
CGGTCCTTGACCTCGTCCCAGAGCGCGGCCTCGATAAGGCTCTTCTCGACAACCTCCTCGATCTTGGCGCGGTTCCTTCCATTGTTGATCCTCAATCCGTAGGCCACATTATCAAAGATCGACTTGGGGAAGGGGTTCGGCTTCTGAAAGACCATCCCGACGTGCTTTCTCAGCCCGACGACGTCCACCGCCGGAGAGTTGATGTTGACGCCGTCAATGAGGATCTCTCCTTCCACCCGCGCCCCGGCGATGACGTCGTTCATCCGGTTGAGAGTCCGGATGAAGGTCGATTTGCCGCAGCCGGACGGCCCGATGATAGCCGTTACACGGCGGTCGGCACAGACGATGTTGATGTTCTTAAGCGCCTGTTTGGAGCCATAATAGAAGCTCAGGTTCTTGGTTTCTATCTTGGGTAGGCTATTCATTTTACCACCTGCGTTTGCGTCTCATCCGGTATCGGATGACGATGGCCGTCATGTTCAGGCCCAGGACGAGGACGATCAGGACTAAGGCCGTACCATAGGCCAAAGGCCTCACCTGCTGGATGGCGTGGTGCTGTGTCGCCAGGATGTAAAGGTGATAAGGTAAGGCCATGAACTGGTCGCTCAATGACTTGGGGAGGTAGGGCAAATAGAAGGCGGCCCCCGTGAACAAGATCGGGGCCGTTTCTCCGGCGGCCCGGGCCAGCCCGAGAACCGTGCCCGTCAACATGCCCGGGATGGCGTACGGCAGAACATTGGTTCGAATGGACTGCCACTTGGTCGCCCCCAGGGCCAGAGAACCCTCCCGATAGGAGTTCGGGATCGTTTTCAGGGCTTCCTCGCTGGCCGTGATCGTCCAGGGAAGCGTAAGCAAGCCGAGGGTCAACCCGGCCGACAGGATCGACGTTCCGAACTTCAAGATGTTGACGAACAGGATGACCCCGAAGAGCCCGTAGACGATTGACGGGACTCCGCTCAAGTTGCGGATGGACAGCCGGATGATTCTCGTGAGCCTTGTTTGCTTGGCGTATTCATTGAGGTAGATGGCCGCGAACATCCCGAGCGGTATGGCCAGGACCGCGGTCACAATTGTGACCAGAAAAGTCCCCATGATGGCCGGAAAGATGCCGCCTTGGGTCATGCCGCGGCGGGGGGGCTGGCTCAGGAACTCCCAGGAGATCGCCCCTCCACCCTTCTTCCCGATGTCGTAGAGAAACAGCAGGAGGATGGCGAGGACAGTGTACAGACAGAATCTCAACAGCATGAAGCCGATGAATTGAATGACCTTCTTCTTTTTCATAGCTCCCTCTGCTGGTATTTATTCAGGATGACGTCGGCGATCAGGTTGACGATGAAGGTCATGATAAAGAGGACGAGCCCGATGGCAAAGAGGGCATAATAATGAGTTGTGTAATAGGGCACCTCGCCCAGCTCGATAGCGATGTTGGCCGTCATGGTCCTGACGGATTCGAGAAAACCATGGGGAAATGCGCGGGCATTCCCCGTGGCCATGAGCACGGTCATGGTCTCTCCGATGGCCCGTCCCAGACCCAACATGAAGGAGGCGATGATTCCAGAAAGCGCGGCGGGGATCTTGACCCGGACGAGCGTCTGCCATCTGGACCCCCCCAGCGCGAGGGACGCCTCCGTATAGGCTGACGGGACGGCGTTCAACGAATCCTCGGAGATGCTGATGATCGTCGGGAGGGCCATGATGGCCAGCAGGAAGCTCCCGTTGACGGCGTTGAGGCCATGGCCGGTATGGAAGATCTTGGCGATAACGGGCCCGAATAGGACGATCCCAAGGAAACCGGTCACGACCGAAGGAATCCCGGCCAGGATCTCAACGATGGGTTTGATGATCTCCCGAACCCTCCAGTGGGCAACGTCAGATAGATAGGCAGCCACGCCCAGGCCGATGGGGATGGCGACGAGCAGCGCTCCGGTGGTACAAATCAGAGTGCTGACGATCATGGAGAGCAGGCCGTACTGCGCCTTTTCCGGCGACGTCGGGTCCCAAGTCCTGTTGCCGAAGAATTCCTTCAGGGGGATCTCTTTAAAGGCGGGGATGGCCGTGGACAGCAGAACCGCGAAGATTCCGATGAGGAAGATGATCGCCAGGACGCCGTTGGTGAAAAAAAACGCTTTGATGGCCGATTCTTTCCAACGGCCGATGGTTTTTTTCTTCATAAATGATCTGGAAGGCGAGGCCGTTTCGCTGGGGCTCGGCGCGATGTCTTCTGCCCGGCCCCAAAGCTTTTCGATCAGGCTAGAAACCCATAGGGCGGACTCGCTCCATCGTCCTTTGCTCAGCCCTTTCATTTGTCACTCCCCTCGATCCTCAGACTGGCGGAAATCCCCTCTCTAAAGACAGGAGAACCGGGAGAAGCCTGCCGACTACTGCGGCCCGGCCTCTCCCCTGCTCTGCCTGTTATCTTAGAGGGGAGTCATCTCAAATTTTTCTCATTCTGCTCTTTGTGCTTGGCCCCGATGGTGAAAAATCCTTCTCTCTCCACAATCATCTGGCCTTCGGGACCCGTTTCGAAGGCGAGGAAGGTGGCCACCGCGGCTCCCGGCTTACCGTTGGTCGCTTGATAAAGCGGCCTGGCGACGGGGTAATTTCCGCTGTCCACCGCTGCTTTGTCCACGGGCGAGTACGCTTGAGACTTGGCATCCTTGGCGACATTTAAGACCTTGAGCCCCTTGCGGATCTTCCCGTCCTTGTCATAGAGATAGCCGACTCCGACATACCCGACCCCGCCTTCGTCCTGCAGAACTCCTTCGATGATCTGGGCGTTGCCGTTCATTTCTTTCATGTCGGTGCTGTAGTTCTTGTTGCCCAACACGTGCTCCTGCATGAAGACATAAGTCCCGGAATTGGATTGCCGGCCGTAAAGCGAGACGGCCTTATCCGGACCGCCGAGGGCCTTCCAGTTTTTGATCTCGCCGCGGTAGATCGCCCCGAGCTCTGCCATGGTCAGCTTCTCGAGAATATTTTTTTCATTGACGATCATGCTCAGCCCGTCGACGGCGACGACGAAGAAGCGGGGCTGCACGCCCTTTTCCCAGGCCTGGTCTATCTCTTTCTGCCTCCATTCCCGGGAATGGTTGGCGATGTCGCAGGTCTGGTTGATGATGGCCGTAATGCCCGTGCCCGAACCGCCGCCCAGGACGGCCAGGGCCGTTCCCGGATTCTTGGCCATGTATTCTTCGGCCAGGATCTGGACGAGATTGACCATCGTGTCCGACCCTTTGATCTGGAGCATCTTGCTCTTCTGGGCCGGCGCCGCCAGAAGGGCCATGGCCATGACGGCCAGGCCGAAGGTGATGGTGGCGATGAGTTTTTTCATCTGATTTCTCCTTTTGTTTGTTTCATGCTTCTCATTTCTTTTGACTTTCGCGACGATACCTCGCTTCACTTTTCAGAAGGACAGGAAGAACGTGAGGTTGAAGATCACGTCGTCCTTTTTCTCTGAGTTGGCGTAGGTGACGTACCAGATATTCGGCTGAAGTTTCATGCTCTTGTGGAAAGGAGCCCAGTCGAGGCCGGCAATGACCAGGCTTGTTTCATCCTCTTGAATCTTGTTATTCGGTTCGTTTTTGTCGAACCTGGCGAAAAGGGCGAAAACGTCCGGGCTGACGATGTAGCGGCCGAATACAGAAAAACCGGAGACAGCATAACGCGTTTTGTCCAGAGTGAGGTATTTGTCATTCCTATAGACAAAGTATTCAGCTCCGAGGATGAGATTCTTGACCATTTCCAAGTACCCGTCGATCTTATACGTATAAGCCGAGTTGTCTGTGTCCTGTTTCTCGTAATCCAGATAGCCGACCACGGATAGACCGGCCACAGGGATGAGGTGGATCTGGGCCGCCAGTTTCTTATACTTATCGTTTTCGGCGTGCGAATAGCCATTGCCGCTGCTGATCATGAAACCGTAGCGGACGTACTTGGCCAGGCTTCCAGTTAGGCTGGCGCCGAGGTCGGCCGAAGGCGCGTCAACCTCGACACCGGTGACATCTTTATAGCCGTCCATAAGGGTTTTGGCGACGCTCCGGCAGCCCCACCGATCCTCGGCGATTTTGAATTGAATAGTCTCCGTCATGCCGACTCGGATGATGGAATTCGGCAGAAGACCGGAATACTCGAGATAGAGATGCTTCATGAAGGGCCGGAACTTGTCGTCCTTCTTCGTGGAACCCGTCTTGATATCGACCGAGGTGAGGTTCGCCGTGTTGTCGGCGTCGAAGCGGAAGCGGAACTTAAGATTGTCGTTGATCTTGTTCTCGTAGGTGAAGTAGGCCCGGCGGAAGGCAAAGAAACTGTTTTTGCCCGCCGAGGTAACCGGCCCGCCTTTGGAGAGAGAGTTGGTATAGTCAAAATAAATGGTAGTGCTGAATGTTTGAGGCGGGGGGGTCGTCGGCTGCGCGGATACGATTCCCTGGCTTAGGACTAGGAGGCCGAGGACGAGAATAATCCTGGCGGCTGTTTTTTTCGCCATTCTCAGTGATCTCCTTTCTTGACGAATTTTGCTGGCGTTTGGTGATCGTTCCTTCCTGTCCCGGCAGTCCCAGCTTGGCCTTCGCCGGTTTTCTCCTGCCGTGAACCGGGAGCAAACACATCAAAGCTAGACCCGA
>DQHV01000163.1:0-6729 GCA_003524335.1 Candidatus Aminicenantota bacterium
GGCCCTCAGGTCGGTGGCCATGACCTCGGCGCCGGAGAGCGGCGTTTTTCCTCTGACGACGGCCTTGTCGCCGTGGACCTCGATATTGGCGCCAAGGCGGAGGAGTTCGTTGACGTGGGAGAAACGGCGGTCGAAGATGGTCTCGGTGATAATGGAAGTCCCCGAGGCCTGGGTCATGAGCACCATGAACTGGGCCTGCATATCGGTCGGGAACCCGGGATAGGGAGAGGTGGTGATGTCCTGAGGCTTGATGTCGGGGCTGCCGATGACCCGGAGGGTGCGGTCGTCGAGCTTCTCGATGTTTGCACCGGAAACGTTGAGCTTCTCGACGATGGCGGTGAGATGCCCGGGGTCGACATTCTCCAGGACGATATCTCCCTGGGTCAGGGCCCCGGCCACGAGGAACGTTCCGGCCTCGATCCGGTCGGGGATGATCTGGTGGGTCGCGCCTCCCAGCTCTTTGACCCCGCGGATGCGGATGACCTCCTCGCCGACGCCGTCGATCCGGGCGCCCATCTTGACCAGGAGCTCCGCCAGGCTGACGACCTCCGGCTCCTGGGCGCAGTTGCGGAGCACGGTCTCGCCCTGGGCCAGTGTGGCGGCCATGAGGAGGTTCTCCGTCCCGCCCACGGTCTTTTTGTCGAACTGGATATCAGCGCCGCGGAGACGAGTGGCTTCGGCCGTGATGTAGCCGTGTTCAAGGTTGATGGAGGCGCCGAGCCTCTGCATCCCGGCGATATGGAGGTCGATCGGCCGCGACCCGATGGCGCAGCCCCCGGGCAGGGCGACGATGGCCTTGCCGTAGCGCGCCAGGAGAGGCCCGAGGACCAAGATGGAGGCCCGCATCGAGCGGACGAGTTCGTAGGAAGCCTCGGGCGAGATGATCTTTTTGGAGCGGATGGACAGGGTATCCTCTTTGAGCTCGGAATCCGCCCCCAGCTCTTCCATCAGGGTGAGAGTGGTGAAAACGTCTTTCACCCGGGGCGTATTTTGCAGCAAGAGGCGCTCCTCAGTCAGGAGGGAGGCGACGATGGCCGGCAGGACGGCGTTTTTCGACCCGCTGATCCTCACTTTCCCCCGGAGCTGGAGCGCGTGGTCGCCCAGGATCTTGATTTTTTCCATCAACCTAGATTGTAGAATAAGAGATGGCCGATTACAAGCAACGGCCTCAGAGCGAAGCCAAGGATTGGTCGAGGTCGGCGATGATGTCGGCCGGGTCCTCGGCTCCGACACAGAGCCGGATGAGCTGGGGCGGGATATCGGCCAGGCGGCGCGCCTCCTCGCCCTGCTGCTGGTGGGTCGAGATGGCCGGGATGGTAGCGACGCTCTTGATCCGTCCCAGGTCGGTCGCCCGGAAGATCAGCCGGAAATTGTCGTAGACCTTGCGCGCGTTCTCCGGAGGGCCTTCCACCCGGAAGCTCATCAGGTGGCCGTAGCGGTTGACCTCAGCGCCCTTTCCGTCATCGGAATCTACGAGCTTCATGTATTGTTTCGCCAGCGGGTGGAGGTCATAGCTCGGCAGGCCGAGATAATCGACCCGCGTGATGCGCTGGTGCTTGTGCAGAAACTCCGCCACTTTCTGGCAGTTCTGACTAACCAGGTCCATCCGGCTGCGCAGCGTCCGGACATCGTTCAGGGCGAACATGGCATTCATCGGCGAAGCCGCCGGTCCTTGGTCCCGGTAAGGCAGGAACTGGATGTATTCAGCGAAGCTCTCCGTGAACAGCGGGTGGTCGTTCTTGAGCTTGGTAATGATCGGCCGGCGGCTGATGATGGCTCCGCCAATGGCCAGGCCGCCGGCGGTGATGGACTTGGTCAGCGAGTGGAGGACGATGTCCGCGCCCCAGCCGATCGGCCGCATCAAAGCCGGAGTTGCGCAGGTTGCGTCTATGAGGAAGGGGACTTCATGGGAGTGAGCCAGGTCGGCCAGCGCTTTGAGATCGGCAAAGGACTGCTGCGGGTTGCTCGGGGCTTCCATGTAGAGGAAGCGGGTATCCTCGTCGATCAGACTTTTCCATTCCTGGATGTTCTCGGGATGGAGGACCCAGCGAACCTCGACGCCCCGCTCTTGTTTCTTCCGCACGTTGAAGTTCTGGAAGGAGCCGCCGTAGAGCCGAATCGAGGAGACGAAATTGATTTTCTCCGGGCCGCTCTTCTGCTTGACCAGGAAGGCGTCTGTGGCCATAGCGATGGCCGACATCCCGGAGGCAGTGACGACACACGACGTATCGCATCCCGTTCCGTAGCCCTCAAGAAGGGCGAGGATGTCCTGGAGATAGTAAGTCGTCGGGTTGGCGATCCGGGTATAACACCAGGTGGGGATGAGATAGGCGAGGGCGGCCTCGAGTTCGTCGGCGTCGCGGTAGGATTGGGAATCCGACATGAAGACCGGTTCGATGACGGCCCCCTGGTTCCGGTCGTAAGCCTCCTCCAGGGAGTAGAGGCCGTGGACGGCGACGGTATCGAACTTATAGTTCTTGACCCTCTCGATCANNTCCGATTCCCCTCGTCCTTTTCATATCCTTTTTTAGGGGCTGAAGTCAAATCACGAACGGGCTTATACCTCCGCTTTCCCCAAGATTGCGATCGCGGAGGTTTTACCCCGAAATGAGAGACAAGAATTCAAAATTTGGCGCTAAGGCGGCGGTGGATGGCCAGGATATCGGACAGGATGGAATAGCCCGTCTCGATTTTCCCGGCGCCGGCTCCCTGGATGGTGATCTTTCCCATGAGGTCCGTGTCAAAGGTCAGGGCGTTCTGGGCGCCCATGACCCCGGCCAGCGGGTCGGACAGAGGAAGCTTCTGCGGCGAGACGGAAGCCTCTATTTTGGCCCCTGATTTCCGAGTTTGAGCGATGAGCTTGTAGCGGAAGCCCTGCTCCTTGGCCGTCACGATCAGCCCGCGGTTTAAGGCCGTGATCCCTTCCCTCTTGACGTCGGCCGGAGTCAATTCCCCGCCGAGAAGGACGTTGGACAGGATGACGATCTTGGCGACCGCGTCGTAGCCTTCCACGTCCGCGGTCGGGTCGGCCTCGGCGTACCCCAGCTTTTGGGCCAGGGCTAGAGCCTCGGCGTATTCCATGCCCTCGAGCTCCATCTTGGACAGGACGAAGTTGGTGGTTCCGTTGAGGATCCCCTTGACCTCCCGGATTTCATTTCCGGCCAGGCCGCTCTCACACAGACTAAAGACCGGGGTTCCGCTCATGACCGTCCCTTCGATCCGGAAGTGCAGGTTGTTCTGCTTGGCCAGTTTGCTCAGCTCCCCATAATGAAGGGCCGCCGGACCTTTGTTCGAGGTGACGACATGCTTGCCCGTGCGCAGCGCCTTCTTGATATAGCTCGTGGCCGGCTCGCCGGTCTTGATGTCGGTGTAGGTGAGCTCGGCGATGACGTCCGCCTCGCACTTCTCGATCATATCCAGGGGGTCCATGATCTCGGCCGTCGCCCCTTCCCGGAAGTACTCATCGACCCGCTTTCCCCCGGCCAGCAGGGCGAGCAGCTTGCGGATGTCGAGTCCCTCGGGGACAAGGATCGATCCCTTGAGCTTGTCGGTGATGGCGACGATCCGAGGCTCGAAACCATAGGCGTCCTTAAGATAATCGCGCTTTCGGTCGAGGATCTCCAGCAGACCCTGCCCGACGGTACCGCAGCCGACGAGTCCGATCTTGAGTTCCATGTGACTATGCTCCCTTAAATGTCACGAAAAAACAGATTGAGAGAGAATAAAGGGACGGCCCTCCTCGCAGGGCCGTCCCTTTAGTTTTGCTTCTGTTCGACCGGGCTGCGCTTACGGCTTGGGCGCGGCCGCGGCCTTGATCTGGGCGTCGACCCAGTCGGTCGTCACGCTCTTCGGTCTTTCGATCGGCAGGCCGAGAGCGCGGCTCCAGATCAGCTGGGCCAGGACTCCCATGGCGCGGGAGACACCGAAGAACACGGTGTAGAAGTCGTACTCGGTGACGCCGTAATGCCAGAGCAGGCAGCCGCTNNCTGACGACCTTGAAGATGTCGTCGTCGGGGAGATGCTTGAGGCCGAATTCCCTCTGGGCGACATACCTCGGGTCGGTCTTGCGCAGGACGGCGTGGCCGTATCCCGGTACGACCTTGCCTGCGTTCAGGGTGTCCCAGATGTACTTGACGAGCTGGTCTTTAGTGGGGACCCCGCCCAGGGCCTTCATCAGGTCCATGATCCAGCGGAGGACTTCCTGGTTGGCCAGTCCGTGGAGCGGGCCGGCCAGTCCGTTCATGCCGGCGGACAGGGAGTAGTAGGCATCGGACAGGGCGGAGCCGACGAGGTGGGTGGTATGAGCCGAGACATTTCCGCCTTCGTGGTCGCTGTGGATGACGAGATAGAGCCGCATCAGCTCCTTGAAGGCCGGGCTTTCGACGCCGGTCATGTGGGCGAGGTTTCCGCCCCAGTCGAGGTTCGAGTCGGCCGGGATGTGCTTGTCGCCCTTGTAGCTCCGGCGGTAGATGTAGGCGGCGATGGCCGGGAGCTTGGCCAGCAGGTTCATGACGTCTTCGTACATCGGTTCCCAATGCTCCATCTTGGTCATGCCCTTCCTGTACCTCTGCTCGAAGATGGAGTCCTTCTGGAGGGCCAGGATGGCGAGGGAGAACTGGGTCATCGGGTGCATGTCTTTGGGCAGGGACTTCAGCGTGTCGAGGAGATAGCCGGGAAGCGCGCTGCGCTTCTGCCACTCCTTGGTGATCTCGGCGACATCGGCGGCAGTGGGAAGCTCACCCGTGAGCAGGAGATAAAAAATGCCTTCCGGGAGCGGTTCTTCTCCGCCCGGGGCCTTTGGCAGCTTCTCCCGGAGTTCGGGGATGGTGAACCCGCGGAAGCGGATCCCTTCGATCGGGTCGAGGGCCGAGGTTTCCCAGACCATGCACTTGACGGAGCGCATTCCGCCATAGGCCTGGGCGATCGAAACGTCGGAAATTTTCATTTCCCCACTCTGCTTGAGAATGCCTTGGACCTTCTCACGCATGGGGACCATTTTGGCAGCGAATTTGTCTTTCAATGAGGGCATAAAAGAACCTCCTTTTTATGTTAAGAATTTGCCAAGGTACAATTTGGCTCGCAAAATATATCATCCCGGAAGGGGCGATGTCAACGGAAATTGTGGGGCAGACAAGGCTCGTGGCATGGGCGGGATTTGATATTTTTGGGCGGATATCCCACAATAGAAGCTCGATACGTACATTCTTTCGGACGTGTATTCAACGAAGGAGAAGACACATGGGAGCTTTAGTCGTTTTGCTCGTCATCATCGGTGTCGTGATCGTCGCGGCCGTCGGCATCTACAACGGCCTGGTCGTCCTGCGGAACCGATGTGAGAATGGCTGGTCGCAGATCGATGTCCAGCTCAAGCGGCGGTATGACCTCATCCCGAACCTGGTCGAGACGGTCAAGGGCTACGCCAAGCATGAGCGGGAGGTGTTCGAGAAGGTGACGGCGGCGCGGACGAGCGCCATCAACGCCGGCACGGTGAAGGACCAGGCCCAAGCGGAAAACATGCTGTCCGGCGCGCTGAAGACGATGTTCGCCGTGGCCGAGAACTACCCCGAGCTTAAGGCCAACCAGAACTTCCTGATGCTCCAGGAAGAGCTGGCGGGGACGGAAAGCAAGATCGCCTACGCCCGGCAGTTCTACAACGATACGGTGATGAAGTTTAACCAGAAGCAGCAGGTCTTCCCGTCGAGCGTCATCGCCAACATGTTCAGTTTCAAGGAAAAAGAGTATTTCGAGATCGAAGAACCGGCCGCCAAAGAGCCGGTCAAAGTGAGTTTTTGACATCTCGGACTCTACTTTCTCCCTTGAGGGGAGAGGATTTAGGAGAGGGTGATGAAAATTCGGGGACATGAACCGAATTTCCGAATTCGGTATCGTGTCCCCGGAATTTTCTTGGTATAAGGCGCTAGGTATCACAGGTGTACGAACAGATCGCCAGCAACAAGAGGAGGTCGTTCCTCCTTGTCTTTTTTTTCCTGGCGCTGATCTTCCTTCTCGCCTGGCTGTTCGAACAGATGGTAGGGATGGGGACGGAGGGGCTGATCTTCGCCCTCCTCCTGGCCGTAGGCATGACCGTCGGGAGTTACTACTACAGCGACAAGATTGTCCTGGCCATGAGCAAGGCGCGGCCGGTCACGAAGGAGGAATTCCCCTATCTCTACAACGTCGTCGAGGGCTTGACGATCGCGGCCGGGCTCCCGCCGCCGCGCTGCTATGTCATCGATGACACCGCTCCGAACGCCTTCGCTACCGGGAGGAACCCTAAGAACTCGGTTATAGTTGTGACGACGGGGCTTCTCGACAAGCTGAACAGGGTCGAGCTCGAAGGGGTTATCGCCCACGAGATGTCCCATATCAAGAACTATGACGTCTTGCTACAGACCCTGGTCGTGGTGATGGTGGGTATCGTTGCCTTGCTCAGCGACTGGATGCGGAGGACGTTCTGGTGGGGAGGGGGGAGGAGGCGGAGCTCAGACAGAGGGAAGGGTAGCGGCGGCGCAGCGATCATATTGGCCTTGGCGCTCATCATGGCCATCCTGTCGCCCTTGATCGCCCAGCTCATCCGCTTTGCCGTCTCCCGGAAGCGGGAATTCCTGGCCGACGCGAACGGAGCCATGCTGACCAGGTATCCGCCCGGGCTGGCTTCAGCACTGCGGAAGATCTCCGCGGACAAGGAGCCTCTCGAGGCGGCCAACAAGGCCACCGCCCACCTCTACA
>DQHV01000163.1:6894-9151 GCA_003524335.1 Candidatus Aminicenantota bacterium
ACCCAAAAAGTCATTAGAAAGGGGGACAACATGTCTATCCGCCGCTTGTCTTTTTATCTTTTTTTAATGTTATTGGCTGTGGTTGTGATCGGCTTTCCTGTCAAGCTGCAATTCGTGAACACGCAGCAAACAGGACAAGATCTCATCGCGGGTCGAAATGTCAACATGGTTGCGGGTACCGGGTGCATTGATGGCGATCCTTACCTTCAGAGGCAAAACGAGCCCTCGATGGCGGTCTCCACAAGGAATCCGCTTCATCTCTTTGCCGGTGCGAATGATTATCGCATGGTTGATATGCCTGAATCCGAAGGTCCGTTGCCAGGGGCTCCGGAAGGCGCTGCCGCAGGTGATGCCTGGCTGGGACTATTCAAATCCTTCAATGGTGGTGAATCTTGGATCAGCACTCTTCTTCCGGGGCATCTGAAAGACACATCGACCACAGGAAGGAGCTCGCCGCTTTATGGATTCGCAGCTGCTTCCGACCCCACAGTGCGCGCAGGAACGAACGGCCTTTTCTATTATAGCGGGATTGCCTTTGATCGAGTTACACATGGAAGAAGTGTCATCTTTGTCGCTCGTTTTATCGATAACAATGTTACTAAGATTGGAGACGTGGACCCCATCAAATATCTTGACGCTACAATTATTGATCAGGGAACTTCTGGGCAGTTTGCCGATAAACCTTGGATTGCTGTCGCCGCGCCAATGAATGGCTCAGGAACAATCCCTATTTATGCGCCGGATACGCCTGTCCAGAATGTTGCTCGGCATAATGTATATATTGCTTATAGTGTATTTTTAGGGAGCTTATCCGGCGGCGATCAAAGCAAAATTATGTTTGCCCGGTCCACCAACTGCGGTATGACATGGCAAAGTCCAATCAAAATAAGCGAAAGTCAGCATATCAATCAAGGGACCACGATCGCCGTCAGTCCCAAAGATGGCAAAATCTACATCGCCTGGCGGCGATTTGCATCCCAGGGCGAGCCCTCTGCCATAATGCTGAGTCAATCAAGGGATTTTGGGTATAGTTTCACGAAGCCTGTCACCGTCGCAACCTTAACGGCCTTTGATCAGTATACTACAGCAGATAGTTTTCGGACCTATGCGTTTCCGACAATTGCGGTCGATCGGGACGGAGTTGTCTATGTCGCCTGGTCGGAACGAGGCTGGGGGTCAGGAGAAGATGCCCGTATCGCCATCTCAACCTCAGGGGATGGCATAAACTGGACAGCTCCTCGGCCAGTTGATAACCATGCGGGACGCGGCCATCAAATCATGCCCTCTCTGACCTACACTGCAGGAAGGCTGATGATGACGTGGTATGACACGCGAAAAAGTGAAGGAGGCGAGGATAGTGACATTTCCGATCCTGGCCCGAGCGGAAAACCGCATACCTTAGATGTCTGGGTCGCGCAAGCCCAGCCCTCCATGAATCCAACTTTTTCTAATTCCACAAAAGTCTCCAAGTACCTTCACTGGATGGAGACGGATGGACCGGACGTGAAAATCGTGCAGAAAGAATCCAACCGTCCAAATTACTGCTTATTCGATGGAGGACAACAGCCATT
Organism: Candidatus Aminicenantota bacterium; assembly: GCA_003524335.1. Taxonomy (GTDB): domain Bacteria; phylum Acidobacteriota; class Aminicenantia; order Aminicenantales; family UBA8522; genus UBA8522. The sequence continues at coordinate 8,466 of DQHV01000163.1, forward strand.
TTTTGGTGACTATATCGATATCACCGCCGCTCCCATGTTCCTATTCGATGTCCCGGACTTGGATAACCAAGGAAATGGGTTTTGGCGCTTTAATCAAAAGGATTCAGACCCGGCGACGACTTTTGTCGGCTGGACGGATAACCGCGACGTGAACCCTGGAAATGGGGTTTGGACAGATTATACCCCACCATCTGCATGTTCCAGCTCTACACCTTGTGTGGCAGGAACCACAGGGAAGAGGAATCAAAATATCTACTCGTCCCACATTACCCAGGGCATTATGATCGGTTCCCCGGTCAACACCAAGCCGCTCGTTAACTACAAGCGCACCTTTCTCGTATTTGTGAGAAATCTAACAGAATACGCCAAACAAATTCAATTAACGATTCAGACTCCTGATGGAATGCAGGCATCATTCTGGGAATCTTGGCCTCCTGTAGAAGAAGATTGGGAATGTCCGTTTCTAAATTGTGCCGATCGAGAAGTCAAGGTGGAAATCGCCCCGTATTCATCCATTACCCTGGCGGTTTTCGTCCATCCGTATGCAGCAAATCCTTACGCCACGTTTAGGGTTAAGGTTGAAGAAACGGACGGCCCGGGGAGCTTCATGGATTACATCGTCCTGAATCCCGACCCTGTCAATACCGAAATTGTTCCCGTTGCCGAGGAAGTTCATACTCCCTCCA
>DQHV01000047.1 GCA_003524335.1 Candidatus Aminicenantota bacterium
TCTCAGCCCAGCCTTTGGCAGGGATAGGCCGCAGGTCCTCCACCGTCCGGAGAGGAAACGCCTCACGGCTCGCCTTCATGACCTTCCCTCGATGGGCGTTGGCGTACAGGCCGAAGTAGCGGACGGTGACTTGTCCCTTGTCGGGAATATGGGAGGTGACTCGGGCGATGAACTCCAGGTAGTCCATCCGTTCGACCTCTCCGGGCTCTTTCCCATACCGGTAGCCGACCTGGGCTTCCCGTTCATCGAGGGAGAGGCGTTCCAGGGAGAGCAACGGCCGGATCATGTATTTGCCCACCCGCTCGGCCTCTCTCTTTGTCTTGGCCCGGACCCGGCTATGAACATTGAACCCCGTGTGCCGCCAGGAGAGGAGGCGTTCCGCCCATTCGGGGCTGAGAAGTTCCTTGCGGACAAGATCGGCCAGGACTTCTCTGGCGAAGAGATCCGTCAGTCGCGAGTCGTCGATCCGGGGGACCTTGTGGAAGACCCCGGTCTCATCCAGTCCGCCCTCGGTCACCAGGAAATGGAGGTGGGAAGCCCGAATCAAGGCCGGAACGTGTCAACCGGAGTTACCGTCCGATGGAGGGAAATGGAAACGGCAGGCGATGAGACAGGTTTCTTCGCGGACTATTACCGCAGCGTGCCCTCGTAGTGGGCGGTGAGCTGGCGCTTCCGCACTTCGTCAGGGGTGTAAGAGGGGAGAAGCACCGGGGCCATGCGGTTTGTCTTGATCCGAGCATTCTTCAGCTCATTCTCATAGGCGGTTATATGCTCGAGCGTCAACTTGCCCAGGGTCGCGTGTTTTATGTATTCTGCCGCGTACTTCCCGGCCCTTCGGCCGAAGACATTGTAATCGAGCACAGAATTCCCCATCAGCCGGTTCCGGCCGTGCACTCCGCCCGATGCTTCGCCGGCGACATACAGGCCGGGGATGTTGGTCTCGCATTTGGCGTTGATCTCGACCCCGCCGTTTTGGTAGTGGAGCGAGGGATAGACGAGCATCGGTTCCTTGGTGATATCGATCTGGTAGCGGATAAACTGCCGGACCATGGCCGGAAAGTTCTTGGCCAGGTAACCGGAGCCCTGGATGATATCGATGAGCGGGGAGTCCAGCCAGACGCCCCAGCGGCCGCTCGGAGTCTGGATGCCGTTGTGCCGTTCCAGGCATTCCCGGATGAAAGCGGCGCTTTCGACGTCACGCGGCTCACGCGGAAAGACAAACAGCTCGCCGTCTTTGTTGAGCGGCTGCCCGCCGGCGCCACGGATCTTCTCTGTGATCAGGAAGCCGGCGATCTGCTCAGGAAAGCTGGCGCCGGTCGGATGATACTGCACCGAGTCCATGTAGATGAGCTTGGCGCCCGCCCGGTAGGCGATGATCAGCCCGTCACCGGTCGCTCCGTAGTGATTGGTCGTGTCGAACCCACGGATATGGAGGCGTCCGTAGCCGCCCGTGGCGATGATCGTAGCCTTGGCCTTGACCATGAAGTATTCTGCGGTCTCCATGTTGTAGAGGATGCCGCCGGCGCAGCGACCTTTGCCGTCGAGGACGAGCTCCACAGTGGGCATGAACTCGAGGGCGGTGATCTCGTCGGGATGGTTTCGGACTTCGTCCATGAGCGTCCGCATGATGATGGCGCCGGTGTAATCACGGCAGGAATGCATGCGCTTGCGGGAAGTGCCTCCTCCGTGGAGGACGTACATGGAATGATCGGGATTCTTATCCCAAACGACACCGAGATCCTCCAGCCACTTGACGACGTCGGGGCCGTCCTCGGTCAGGGCGCGGACGAGGTCCGGTTTGTTGTCGAAGTGACCGCCTCCCATGGCGTCGAGATAATGCCGGGTGGGAGAGTCCTTCGCGGGAACGGCCGCCTGCATCCCGCCCTGGGACATCATCGAATTGGCATCGCCCATCCGGAGCTTGGTGGAGATGATGCTCTTGGCGCCGTTCTGCATGGCGATGATGGCTGCGGCGCATCCGGCCCCGCCGCCGCCGATGATCAGGACATCGGTTTCGTAATCGGGTTTAGCGAGGTCGAAGAGCTCCGGTCTGATCCGGCTGTGCGATTCCAGGATGTCGGCGACTTCGGTCGTGATTTCTTCGCCCTTATTGGGTCCGATGTGGACGACGCGCCGGGAATCTTTCTTGCAGTCGGGATGGAATCTGTTCAGGACGTCGTCCCGCTCATCGGCCGTCATCGGTTTGAAAACAGGCTGGCCGGATTTTTCGAGCTCGAGCCTCTTCGNNTCTCCTTTACTCCGTATCGCGGGCATAGTATCTCTTCTTCAGCTCGTCCCGCTTCATCCCCATCATCTCTTTGTATTCCTTATCGAACTTCTTCTCTTTTATCTCCTGGAGCCTCTTTTCGAGCTCAGGGCTCTTGGGAGCCAGATAGCGCCCATAGAGCCGCCTGGCCAGTATCCCGACGTTGTAGTGGACGATCTCGGCCGGGCAGCGGATGGCGCAGAGGCCGCAGCTCAGGCAGTCAAAGCTCAGGTCCATGACCTTCTCGATATCACCCCGGATGGCCGCCTGGATGTAGTCCATGACTTCAAGGCTCTGAGGGCAGGCTTTGGTGCAGGTGTTGCAGGCGACACAGCGGAAAATCTCCGGGTAGAGGACCTGGAAGGCAGTGACGTTAGGTTCCAGCTTCTCGATGTCATAAACGGGTTTTTGGGCGGGAATTACGGGCAGCTGGGAAAGCCACATCCCTTCTTGGACAAGGGTTGTACAGGCCAGGCCGGTGTAGATCTTGTAATCTCCGGGCAGGCGGTAGACCGTCGCGCAGGCGCCGCAGAATCCCTCCCGGCAGCCCGCTCCGCGCTTGATCTGGTAGCCGGCGTATTCGATGGCGCCCATGATCGTCGCATCGGCGGGGACCCGGTGGGCCTTGCCCATGATGTAGACCATGAGCATCTCCTTGGGGGGCTCCTGGGGCGCGGTCTTGACCGGACGGTGTCTGGCCGGAGCCGCTTTCTTCTTGGGAGGTCCTTTCTTTTTGGCCATCATCTCATCTCCTTCTACATGAAACCGTCTTCTCTCAGTATTCTTGCGGAAGCTTCTTGAGCTCCGCCCAGGAATACACGGGGCCGTCTTTGCAGACATAGTGGAAACCGATGTTGCAGCGGCCGCACTTTCCGATGCCGCACTTCATCTTGTTTTCGACGGTGGTGTAGATCTGATCGTCCTCGAACTTAAGGTCTTTGAGGTTCTTTATAACGAACTTGATCATGATCGGCGGTCCGCAGGTAATGGCGATCGTGTTGGCGGGGGAGGGCTTCTTTTCCAGGACGTTTGTCGGGACAAACCCGACAAACTCCTTCCAGTCCGGCTCGGCCACGTCGATCGACAGGTGAACCGGCATCTGGCTCTTGAGGTCTGCGAGCTCGTCCTTGAAGACGAGGTCCCTGGACGTTCGGGCTCCATAGATCAGGCTCAGAGTTCCGAATTCGCTCTTCCGAAGAAGCGCCGTCTGGACGACCGACCAGAGCGGCGCGAGTCCGATGCCGCCTCCGATAAAAACCAAGTTCTTGCCCCGCCATTCATCGATCGGAAACCCGTTGCCGTAGGGGCCCCTGACGCCGATGAGGTCGCCGACCTCCATATCGTGGAGTGCGGCTGTGACCCGGCCCGTCCGGAGGATGCTGAATTGCAGGTAATCCCTGATGAGCGGGGAGGAGGAGATCGAGATCATCGCTTCCCCCTTGCCGAAGACCGAGAGCATAGCACACTGCCCGCAGCGGTAGTCGAACCGGGCGCCATTTGCGAACTCGGTGCGGAAGGTCTTGATGGCCCGGGTGCCGACGACTTCATCCTTGGCCTGTACGATCTTGGCCAGCTTGGGAGTATAGACGTTAAGCTCCATGGTCTCTCACCTTGTCCAGGACTTTGATGATATCGATCCCGACAGGACATAACGTGATGCAGCGGCCGCAGCCGACGCACATGAACTTGTCATAGACCTGGATGAAATACTGGAATTTATGCAGCAGACGCTGCCGCAGCCGCGAGGCCTTGTCGGGCCGGGGGTTGTGTCCTGAGGAATGCATGGTGAAATCGGGAAACTGACAGGTGTCCCAGGTCCGGACCCGTTGGCCGCGCAGCGGGGAGGGATTATCGACTTCATCGCTGATATCGAAACAGTGACAGGACGGGCAGAGATAAGTGCAGATTCCGCAGCGGAGGCAGCTCATCGACTCCTCATCCCAGAGCGGCGAATCGAACATCCCTTTGAGCTTCTCGGCGATCGGCCGGGCATCCTTGAGTTGACGCTGGATTTTCTTTTCCGATTCGGCATGGGCCGCTTTGACCTGTTTTCTGGCCTCAGGCTTCGGCTCCTCAAAGAGCTCCTTAGCGGCGGAGATGAGCTTCTCTCCTTTAGCGGTCATCGACTGGACGTAATACCGGTCGCCGAGGTCGGTCAGGAGGATGTCCAACCCTTCTTCGGAGTGCGGCGAGCCTTCCACCGAGGTGCAGAAGCAGTTTTCGGAGGGAGGGATGGTGCAGGCGAACCCGACCAGAGCGGTCTGGTCCCTCCGTCTCCAGTAATAGGCATCTTTGAAATCGCCTCCGAACACTTCGTCCAGCATCCAGGCGGCCCTGGCCTCACAAGGCCGGGCTCCGATGATGACTGTGGGTTTGACCTCGGGCAGGACTTCTTTGATCTCCAGGGTTTCCCTGTTGCCAGCCAGAGTCTTGGCGAACTCGAGGAAGACCTCCCGCTGGGGGAAAAGGATCTTTTTGGGGGGGAGGGTGGTCTGGAGGACATCGAGACTGACCCCTCCGCTGTCGGCCTCGGCGTAGTTCCAGCGGCCCTCCTCATCCTTTCGGGGGATATAGACGCTCCAGGAACTCAGTTTCTTGACCCATTGGGAAAAGGACTTTTTGGCGAGTGTCTTTTCCATCGTCTTACCTGATGAAATCTTGAGGATCTTCGTCACGGAAGCAGGAGACGAGGGCCGGAAGGGCGGCGTCGAACCCCACCTCGTAACCGAAGAGCTCCTTGGCCTCCTTCTCCAGCTTCTTGTTCAGAAAGCGCAGGGGGATGTCGAGCGGGCAGGCCCTCTCGCATTCGCCGCAGTCGATGCATCGTCCGGCGAGGTGAATGGCCCGGACGAGATGGTAGACCAAGTTCTCGGAGGACTCCGCCGACCTCTGGATCCAGCGGATCCGCTGGGCTTTCTCATCCGCCGTCGTCTCGGCGGTCACGGCCAGGTTGATGCTGTCCACGACG
>DQHV01000275.1 GCA_003524335.1 Candidatus Aminicenantota bacterium
TAGAGGTCGGGATGGGCGTCGAAGTGGAGGATGTCGAGCGCCCGGTAGGCCTTGGCCATGGCCCTCAGGATGGGATAGCTGATGGAATGGTCCCCGCCCAGGATGATCGGCACGGCCCTTTTTTTGAGGACCGCGGCCACGGCGGTCTCAATCCCGTGGAAGGTCCTGTCCACATCTCCGGATGTATCGACATCGCCGAGGTCGACCATGANNCGCTCCTCGCAGGTAGCTGGACTTCTCGTCGAACGGGACTCCGATAATCGCCAGCTCGTAGCTCGGGCTCCGCTTGATGGCGCCTCCAAAATCCGTCATCGCTGACCTCCTTCTATCTCTCCGCCAGGAGGACGATCGCGGCATAGCTGACCGCCGACTGGGTCGCCTCCTCCTTCCAGAACTCGTAATCGAGCAGCCGGCCCTTCAGCCCGGGAACGGCATCGAGGAGAGAGGCCAGAGTCGAGAACCCGCAGACGTTATACCGGTCTCTGGTTTTGCGAGACTCCGCCCAGAAGGCCCGGCCGTCTGCCGCAGCCAAGGCTGCGATCAGGGCCTGGTCGTGTTTCTTGGCCTCAAGGAGCACGGAAGATGCGCGCTCGCGGTCCCCGAACTTATGGCCGATATGGGAGAAATCCACGGCCGCGATGAATAGTGTGTGGGCCGGGTCCTCTTCCCACAAGGCCCGAAGCGCCGCCAGAAACCGGGCCACATCCGGGATATCGGAGGGCCGGGAGACCCGGGCCAGGTCGCGGCCGAACGAGCCGCAGAGGATGGGGACCGCCGTGAACGAGGAACCGAAGAGGTGTTGGAGAAAGATGAGCTGGAACTCCAGGGAGTGCTCCCGGCGGTGCGAGATATCATAAGGAGAGACTGCCTCGCCGCCGGCTTTTTTCAGCGTCCGGACAGCTTTCCGATCGGTCTTTACAAGACCGAGGGGCGTCTCGTAGTTTTTCTCAGTCAGCCCGAAATAAGCGTCATCGAGGCTGTGCCCGGTGCCCAAGAGCAAAATGCGGCGCGGCCGGGCGGAGCGGATGGACCGGTAGGCGCTGGCATAGACTTTTTTTCCGGTCTCCAGGTCGATATGGGGGACGACCAGGCCGCAGAGCCCGTCCCAGGCCTCTCCGGGCCCTTCCTGTCCGGCGCTCGTTAAGATGGAATCGAGGAACGCCCTCAGCTCCTCCGGCCGCGCGGGGTAGGAGACGCCGGCGTGCGAGGAGGGCCGCACCTCCAGCTTCAAGTAATCAGTCAGGGTCCTTCCTTTCTCGGATTGATAGCGGCTGCTTTGGAGGAGACAGGCTGAGTCGAGCTCCAGTATAAGCCGGCCGATGGCCTCGGCATCGACCAGGACGCCGTCTTTCAGCCGGACGAGCTCAAGCTGGATATCGCGGACCGTCCTTTTTCCGTCGATCAGTCCGATGATCTGCAGGGCGTCCCCTTGGAGAATGACCGGATCACGGATAAGGCCTAGAAAATCGCGCACCAGGAGCGCCTTCTGGCCCTGGTAGGAGGTAGGGATGACCTCGAGGTCCTCTCTGACCCGAGGGATCGGTTCTTCCTTTTTCATCTTGGCCGCTGTCTTGATAGAACTACAATTTTTCCAGGAAAAAAGCAAATAAGTGACCGGAGAATAGACTCCCTTGACTCAGTTGACTCAAGGGAGCTGAAAGGAGGGTGGAGGGTGGAGAGAGGGAACTTAGCCCTCTCTCCCTTTTTCACAACCTCGGCTTCGCCTTGGATGAGAGTGAATTCGAGCCATAGAGGCTGCGATGGCCCCATCTTTTCACGGGCCTTTCCGGCTGGCAATCCCCCCCAGGGGTGGTTTGGGAGGTGAATTTTCCACCCATCCCATCACCCCCGTATTATGCTATAATCGGGGCGATTGGTTCTGAGAGGAGCCATTATGGAAAAGATCCGGCAGATCAATACCCAAGAGGACGTCGTCCATCTTCTCCAGGTCGCCCTGGAGCACGAGTGGGCCGTGAGCTTCGAGTACACGATCCACGCCTATTCCATGCCCAAGGGGAAGTTTTTCTATGAAGACCCGGTTATGAAACTGCGGATGGACGCCTGCGCCCAGACCATCCAGATCGGCATCGACGAGATGTACCACAGCCTCCAGCTGGGCATCATCATCCGGCAGTTCGGAGGAGACCCCTCCTTTAAATCTGACGAAGTCATCCGCTTTCCGAAGGTCATCGACAACCTGAAGCGGGACAAGATAACTGAAGACCTGGTCACCGACCTCTACCAGTCGGCGGAGTGGAAGGAGGGCGTCTTCCCCAAGATCCAGAACATGGTCCTCAACATTTCTTATGATGAGGTCCGCCACTCTAAGCAGTTCGAGACCATGATCCGGACGCTGGAGAAGGAGGGCGCCGCAGAAACGCTTTGCTTCAAGGAGAGTGCGGAGGCGGCGGCCAGGCCGGAGGTCCGGCTTCTCCACGAGATCACGCGGATGGAGAACGAAATGATGCACCGCTATCTCCGCTATGTCCTGCTCTTCAGCGAGCACCAGGACCTGAGCCAGCGGCTGTTCAAGAACTCCATCAACCACATGCGGCATTGGGACAAGAACTCGGGCCTCCTGGTCAGGCTCGGGAGCGTCGTCCAGATCGAGAACGCGCAACGCGAGCCCGACGGAAGAGAGGTCAGCCGGAGCCCGATGCCCAGCCTATACAGCGGCCAGGACCGACTCTCAGCCCTTGAGGCCCTGATCCCGGCCGAGCAGGAGCTCATCGCCAAGTACGAAAAACTCCTCGCCATCGTGCCGTCGGGTGAAAACCGAGACCAGCTCAGCCTGCAGCTCGGACTCAAGAGAGAGCACCTTTTTACCCAGGAATGGCTGCTCAAGAACGCCGGCCGGATCAAAGGGCTGGCCTAGACCATGAAGTCCGTCAAGACCCAGTTCAAAAGGTTCCAGTACTTCTACCCCTACACTGTCGCCCTGGTCGGGGCCCGGGCGGGAAAGCGGGTCAACTTCATGAGCTGCGCCTGGCACACCGCCCTTTCCTTCGAGCCGCCCCTCTTCGGGATTCTCGTCGCCCGGAAACGACTTACCCATGAGGTGATCTCCGAGGCGAGGGAGTTCACCGTCAACTTTCTGAGTTTCGACCGCATCAAGCTCTCGGCGCAGATGGGACGCAAGTCCGGCCACGAGGTCGACAAGGTGAAGGAATTCGGCGTCAAGCTGCGGCCGGCCAGAGTGATCAAGTCCCCGCTTATCGAGGAGGCCTATGTGGCCTTCGAGTGCCGGCTGGCCGAGGTCCGGCCGTTCGGGGACCACGACCTCTTTGTCGGCGAGGTGCTGGCCGTGCACGAGGACGCTCATGCCTTCAACTCCGACGACATCCTCAACCCGATGAAGGTCCGTCCCCTGCTCTACTTGGGCAGCGATTTCTACATCACCATCGACCCGGACACCTTCAAACACGTCCTCCCGGATTGAACCGTCCCCTTTCTTATTTCATTTGCCCTCCCTTTTTTATATAATGAGGCCGAGTCCAATGGCTGCAGTCCTCGAGATCGACAACCTCTACAAAGCGTTCAAGGTCGGGTTCATCCCAAAGAAGCGCGAGATCCTCAAAGGCATCTCCTTGTCGGTGGCGGCCGGAGAGATTTTCGGCTACCTAGGGCCGAACGGCGCAGGCAAAACCACGACCCTTAAATGCGTCCTCGGCCTGATCTTCCCGGACCGCGGGAAGGTTGCGGTCTTCGGCCATCCCCCTCTTGCAGCCAAGGCGAGAGAGAACCTCGGCTACCTGCCCGAGAATCCCTACTTCTACGACTATCTAACGGCAGCGGAGTTTCTCGATTTCTACGCCCAGTTGTTCGGCCTGCGGAAAAAGGACAAGGAGGAAAAGATTGCGACTCTCCTCCGCCTCGTCGGGATGGAGAAGGCTCGCGACCTCCAGCTGCGCAAGTTCTCCCGCGGCATGCTGCAGCGGGTCGGGCTGGCCCAGGCGCTGATCAACGACCCGGCGCTCCTCTTCCTCGACGAGCCGCTGGGCGGGCTGGACCCGCTGGGCCGCAAGGACCTTAGGGACATCATCGTCCGGCTGAAGCAGGAAGGCAAGACGATCTTCCTCTGCTCCCATATCCTCCAGGACATCGAGATGATTTGCGACCGCGTGGCCATCATCGTCGGCGGCCGGGTTATCAGCCAGGGCGCCCTGGAAAGCCTGATATCGGAGAAGGTCCTCTTCACCGAAGTCACCCTGTCGGGGATCGACCCCGCCGACCTCGTCGACCTCGGCGAGCCCGTCTCGACGCTCGGGGACAGGATCCTGCTCAAGGTCTTCCAGGAAGACAACATCGAGAACCTGATGGCGCTCGTCCATGAGCGGAGAGGGAGGATCCATTCCCTCGTCCCCCGGACCGAGACCCTCGAGGACATCTTCGTGGAGATGGTCAGACAGGGATGAAGATACAAACGATCGCCCTGAACACGTTCAAAGAGGCCATCCGGGACCGGATCCTCTACCTGCTCTTCTTTTTCGCCGCAGCAGCCCTGGCCTTCTCGCGCCTGCTGGCCGTGCTCGCAGTGGGTGACCGGGTCAAGATTATCAAGGACGTCGGCCTGGCTTCGATCTCGATCTTCGGAGTGCTCATGGCGATCCTGATCGGCACCGGCCTGGTCTACAAGGAGATCGACAAAAAGACGATCTACACCCTTCTCTCCAAGCCCATCCAGCGCTGGCAGTTCCTGTTGGGTAAGTTTTTCGGGCTCGTCCTCACCCTTTTCATCATGACCCTGGCCATGGGTTTGATCTTCCTCGTCATCGTCCTCCTCCACACGGGGAAGCTGGAGGGCCGGATGCTCCTGGCCATCCTGTTTATCTTCATCGAGCTCGTCTTGATCACGGCGGTATCCATCCTCTTCTCCTGCTTCTCGACACCGATCCTTAGCTCGATTTTTTCGCTGTCTTTCTACCTTATCGGGCACCTTTCCTGGGGGCTTGAAACGCTTATCCAGAAGACCCGCTCCGGGGCAGCCAGGATGGCGCTCCGGGGGCTCTCGGCGATCCTTCCCGACCTCGAGAACTTCAATTTCAAGACGGAGATCGTCCACGGCCTGGCCATCGACCCGAGATTTTACTTTTTTTCTGCCCTGTATGGGCTGGTCTACACGCTCTTCATCCTGGCCCTGGCCGTCCTGATCTTTAAAAAGAGGGATTTCGTCTGACCGTGATGAAGACCGCGAGCGCCCGGAAAAAGGGGTCCGCAACCCTCTTGATCGTCCTTCTCCTCTTCCTGTCCTGCGCCGGGATCATCTGGGTCAAGCTGGCCGTGGAAAGGGTCCCCAGGAAAAAGATCCCGGGCGCCTCGATCATCTACATCCCCTCGGGCAAATACCTGAAATACGCCACCTTCGGCTACTCCTCTCTCGTGGCCGACCTCGTCTATCTCTGGGCCATCCAATACTACACGACTTATACGATCGTCGACCGCTTCCAGAACCTGGAGCACATTTTTTCGATCATCGCCGAGCTCGACCCGCGGTACACAGACCCCTATGAGATCGGCGCCCTGATCGCCGTCAATGAAGCCAAGGACCTCAAACTCGCCTTTAAGATCCTGGACATGGGGCTGGCCAAGAACCCCGACCAGTGGATCTTTCCGTTCGAGGCCGGTCACTATGCCCAGCGGGCCAGGGATTACGAAACGGCCCGGAAATATTACGAGAAAACAATGAGGATCCCAGGCGCACCGGACATCGCCAAGAGGCTCTACGCAGCGGCCGGGTTCCGGGTGATGGACCTGAAAGAGTCCTGGGAAACCTGGCTGGAAATCTATAACACAACCCAGGACAAGCGCGCTAAAAAAATCGCCGGCAAGCATCTCTACCAGGTCAAGGCCACATCGGACACCAACCTTCTCAAGGAAGCCGTCCGGCAATTCGGGGAGAAATACCAGCGGCTGCCAGCCGCGCTTGAAGATCTTGTCCGCGCCGGGCTCATCTCCTCACTGCCCAGGGATCTGGACGGCAAAGACTACATCTATTATCCCAAGACGGGTGAAATCAAGGCTCCGAGCGTCTGGTGGAAAAGATAATCATCGTCCTGTTCGGGCTGGTCTGGGGAAGCTTCCTCAACGTCGTCATCTACCGCCTTCCCCGGGGCCAGAGCCTGATGTGGCCCCCTTCGTCGTGTCCCCAGTGCCGGACGCGGATTAAACCCTACGACAACATCCCTGTCCTCTCTTATTTCCTGCTCCGGGGGAAGTGCCGCTTCTGCGGCCTGAGGATATCCCCCGTCTATCCGCTCGTCGAGGCGGTCACGCCGCTTTGTTTTTTACTCCTCCATGGGCGTTTCGCTTTGAGCTTCCACTTCTTCGCTTCCTGCCTCTTTGCCAGCGCCCTCATCGCCCTCTGCTTCATCGATTTCTACCACCAGATCCTGCCCGACGAGATCACTCTGCCCGGCCTGGCTCTGGCCCTCGTCTATTCCGGGTTCCGGCCCGACCTGGGCTTGCGTCAGGCTCTTGTCGGCGCGGTCGCCGGCGCCGCGTTCCTGCTGGTCATCTATGGCGCCTATTGGCTCCTGCGGAAGAAAGAAGGACTGGGCCTGGGCGATGTGACCATGATGCTCCTCGTCGGCGCCTATCTGGGCTGGGTCAAGGCCTTTTTCACACTCCTCCTGGGTTCCTTCGTCGGGGCGCTGGTGGGCGTCTTCCTGCTGTCCTTCCGGAAGAAAGACCTCCAGTTCTCCCTGCCATTCGGGACCTTCCTGGCGCCGGCCGCTTTCGTCGCCCTCGTCTGGGGCGACCGCATCATCAGCGCCTACCTCAGCCTCTATAAGCGATAACCTTCGTTGAATTTTCCCTAGGACTGTGATATTCCACTAAGGACAGGTCAAGCCCGATGCCCGAGGACAAAGCCCAGCCGAAAAAGGCCGCCCTCATCATCATCGTCCTCGTTTTCCTTTTCTCCCTCGGGTTCTCTCTTTCCATCAACCTGCCGTCCATCCACCAAGGTTTCTTGTTCGCCGACCAGGCGGTCTACTTCGCTCTGACCCAGAGCATCGTCCATGACCTCGACCTGGAATATACCAAGAAAGACCTGGTCCGCTATTACCACGACTTCGACGCCGGGCCGCAGGGCATCTTCCTCAAAAAGGCCCGGAACGGCCGGATATTCTTTGCCAAGTCCTGGGCGTATTCTCTCTTCGCCGCGCCCTTCGTCCGGATATTCGGGTATAACGGCTTCCTGGTCTTCCACTCCATCCTCCTGCTCGTCGTCATGCTCCTGGGGTTCGCCTATTTCTCCCGGGCCAATCCCCCCCTCACCTCGATCTCCTACCTTTTGACCTTCCTCTTTGCTTCCGTGGCCGGGGTGTACTATATCTGGATCTCGCCCGATTTCTTCAACTTCTGCCTGGCTTTCATCATCGTTTTCCTCTGGATCTACAAAATTAAACGCCGGGAATCGCCGCCCTCCTCGAGCCGGGCCGGAGACTCCCGTTCCTTCCTCCTCTCTCCTGGGACGGACTACCTGGCGGCTTTCCTGGTTGGAATCGCAGTCTTCTCCAAGCCGCCCAACATCGTCCTTCTGGGGCCGCTCGTCCTCTACGCCGTTTATGAAAAGAAACTCTTCAAGACGCTCGTCCTAGTCGTCATTTTCCTCCTGACGATCGGGCTCCTTTTCGGAGCCAACTATCTTCTCACCTCGGACTGGAACTACCAGGGGGGCGAACGCAAGACGTTTATCGGCAGCAGCTTCCCGCTGGAGAAAGACAACCTGACCTTTGACAACCTGGGCGGCGCCATGACCTCGGAGAATTACTTCCAGCGTTTCCTGATTCCACCTAAGTTCATTCTCTACAATATCTTTTATTATTTCTTCGGCCGTTTTACCGGTATTGCCTGGTATTTCTTTCCCGCTTTTCTCGCCCTCCTTTTGTTTTTCCGGGCGAAACGCCGGTTTCACGACTGGCTGACCATGGCCGCCCTGGCCGGAGGGATACTCATCTACATCGTCCTCACGCCCGAGTTTTACGGCGGCGGCGGAGGTACCTTGGCCAACCGGTACTTCCTCAACATCTATCCTTTGTTTCTCTTCCTGCCGGCCGAGAAGAAGAGCTGGCGTCAGGTTGTCCTGATTTGGGTCGTCGCGGCCCTGTTCATCTCCCCGATCCTGGTCAACCCGTTCCGCTCTTCGGCCCGACCCGCCACCCACGCCAAAAAGTTCCCGATCAAAGCGCTGCCTCTTGAGATGACCCAGGTCAACCATTTTCCCACCAACACCAACCCCGATGCCTTCCGCGTTCACATCTGGCCGGACAAACCCTATCCCCAGAGGGAATTCCTCCATTTCCTGGACGACAACTTCCACCCCAAGCTCGAGCCCACGGGCATCTGGACCCGCGGCGACNNCGGGAGGTCGGGGTCAGGCTCCTCAACAACCCGCGGAGCAACAATGAGATCACGGTCAAGGTCGAGGGCCAGACGCAGAAGATCATCCTCCAATCCAAACAGTGGGGGACGCTGCGCTTCCCCGTCGGGAGCGGCTTCCAGGTGGAACAGAGGTATCATTACCGGATCAAGATCAAGGCGGCTAAGGGAGCCATCCCCTACTACGAAGACCCGGCCGGCCTGGAGCTGAGGTACCTGGGCGTTTTCTTTGAACTCGACCTCGTCCCCAAGGAATAATGTGCGGCATCTGCGGAATCGCCACCCCCTCCTCGTCTGAGCCGGTATCCGCCGCTCTTCTTCAGGCCATGTGCCGGACCATGGTCCACCGCGGTCCGGACGATGAGGGCATCTACGCCGGGACGAGGGCCGGTTTGGGCGCCCGCCGCCTGAGCATCATCGACCTTGCGGGCGGCCACCAGCCGCTAAGCAATGAGGACGGCAGGATCTGGATCTCCCACAACGGCGAAGTCTATAATTTCCCCGAGCTCCGCGAAGACCTCATCGCTTGCGGTCACAGGTTTACAACCCGGACNNATGTTCGCCTTCGCCCTCTGGGATGAGAAGGAACAGAGGCTTCTCCTGGTGCGCGACCGGTTGGGAATCAAGCCGCTCTATTACACTTTGCTCAACGACCGGACTCTCGTCTTCGGGTCCGAGCTTAAAGCCATCCTCGTGCATCCGCAGATCAAGCGGGAGGTCGAGCCGCGGGCACTGGATCTTTTTCTGACGCTTGAATACATACCGGCGCCGCTGAGCATCTTCCGCAACATCCACAAGCTCCCGGCCGGCCACTGGCTCGCCTATAAAGACGGCCGCCTCGAGGTCAAAAAATACTGGGATCTCGAGGCCGTCGCAGAGCCGGAGGGCAGGCCGGAAGAAAAGGGCTTGCCGGAGATCATGGACAGGCTCTACTACCTGCTCAAGGAATCCGTCAGGCTGAGGCTGGTGAGCGACGTGCCGCTGGGCGCCTTCCTGAGCGGCGGAATCGACTCCTCGACCATCGTCGGGCTGATGCGGGAGCTCGGCGCCTCCCCGCTGAAGACCTTTTCCATAGGCTTCGAAGAGACCTCGTACAACGAGCTCCCTTATGCCCGCCGGACCGCCGAGAGGTTCTCCACCGACCACGAAGAGTTCATCATCGAACCTAAGGCGCTGGACTTAACTGAAAAGCTAATCCGCCACCTCGACGAGCCGTTCGGCGATTTTTCTATCTTTCCCACTTTCCTGGTCTCTCAAATGTCCCGGCCGCACGTCAAAGTCATCCTCTCCGGTGACGGGGGGGATGAAGTCTTCGGGGGGTACGAACACTACCAGGCGCAGAAGATCGCCTCCTGCTGGCCGGTCCGGCTGGCGGGGAGCCTGGCGTCTCCCCTCATCAGCCGACTCCCGCCCACGGCCAAGAAAAAGGGCGCCTGGAACAAGCTGCAGCGTTTTCTCCAAGGCTTTGAGCACGGGGCCGAGAACGGGCACCTGCGCTGGATGATGTTCCTGTCGCCGCAGGATAAGTCTCGGCTTTATTCCGCTGGGCTTCGAGAACAGCTGGGCGCAATCCCAAAGCTTCGCCAGCAGTCACCGTTCCGGGAAGTTTTCGAGAGGATGCCGGCGTTCGACCCCGTCACGAGAGAGCTTTACCTCGATCTCAAGACTTACCTGGCTGACGACATCATGGTCAAGGTGGACAGGATGAGCATGGCCACCTCCCTCGAAGCCAGGGAGCCGCTCCTCGATCACAAGCTCGTCGAATTTGTCTTCGGGCTTGACGGCCGGCTCAAGCTCCACGGCCTGACCACCAAGTGGATCTTCAAAAAGACNNCGAGAAGCGGATCAGAGAGGCCGGATTCTTCAATCCAGAGCCGATCCAAGAAATAGTTGCGGCTCACCTGGCCGGCCGGAAAAACTTCAGCCACCAGCTCTGGGCGCTGTTGGTGTTCGAGATCTGGAAAGAAAACTATTTATAAAGAGGACGGGTCCTGTCACGGCGCGTCCCCGTCCGTCCTCGCTTAAGACCCGCCCACAGGCCTTCACGGAGGCACTAACCGGCTTTTGGGCCTCCCCTGATTGCTCAGGGGAGGTAGGAGGGGTTAATATGCTAAGTTCAGATTCCATGAAAGTGGCTCCGTATCCAGGATGCTGCGGGCGGGCGGGGACTGGCGCCATGCCACCCCTCTCTCGATCATCCCTCAAATCACGGAAACAAAGATGCTTCCCGGCCCGAATCCCCTTCTTTACTTATGTTATAATCCGTGGAGTAAGTTGGATGTCTTATCCTGGAGGGTGCTCATGAAACATCTTCTGTCCCGAACGCTCGCACTCTTGGTCCTGGGCCTCTTGACGCTACCTGCTTTGGCCATTCCCCAGGCTGCTCCTGAGTCCATTGACAAGGACTACACGGCGAAAATCCTGGAATACACGACGGAAAAATTCTTTCTGACCGAACTCGTCGACCACCTGCCCGCGTCGGAGACCGTGCCTTCGCCTTATAAAATCCTCGGCCATATCGTCGGCGCGCCCGATGTCCTCGACCATTCGGCCGATATCTATAAGTACATGCGCGCCCTGGATGCGGCTTCACCTCGAGTCCAGGTTTTCTCCATCGGCCCGACCGACGAGGGCCGGGAGATGATCGCCGTCGCCGTCTCCTCCGAGGAGAACATGGCCCGCCTCGAGCGCCTCAAGGAGATTATGGCTCGCCTGGCCGACCCCCGCGGGCTCAAGGACGAGGACGCCGCCAAGATCATCGCCGAGGGACTTCCCGTCTACTGGATAACCGGCGGCCTTCACTCCCAAGAGTGTGGCTCGCCCGAGATGATGATGGAGCTCGCTTATCGTTTGGCCGTAGAGGAGTCTGCTCATATCCAGGCCGTCCGCAAGAGCATGGTTGTTCTGATGACCCCTATCCTCGAGGTCGACGGCTGGGACAAGGCCGTGGATGTCTATCTCTACAAAAAAGAAAACAAGGATAAGAAAACGATCCCTCTCGTCTATTGGGGCAAGTACGTCGCCCATGACAACAACCGGGATGCCGTCGGCCTGGGCCTGAAGCTCAGCGAAAACCTGATCAAAGCCTACTTCGAATGGCGCCCGATCGTCATGCACGACCTCCACGAATCCGTCGCTTATCTCTATACCTCCACGGGAACCGGCCCCTTCAACGCCTGGCTCGACCCGATCACGATCAACGAGTGGGAGGAGCTCGCCTTCCTGGAGATCAGCGAGATGACCAGGCGCGGAGTTCCGGGTGTCTGGTCGCACGGGTTTTTCGACGGCTGGGGCTCGAGCTATGCCTTCTCCGTCGCCCATTTTCACAACTCGACCGGCCGGTTTTACGAGACCTACGGCGNNGGTTCTACGAGACCTACGGAGGCACCGGCGCGGATACCATGGTCCGAACCGCGGGCGCCGAGTCCAGGCGGGCCTGGTTCCGTCCCAACCCGCCCCTCGAGGCGGTCAAGTGGTCGTTCCGAAACAACATCAACCTCCAGCAAAGTGCGCTTCTCCTCACCTTCAAGCACGTCGCGGATAACCGGGCCAGGTTTCTGGAGAACTTCTACCTGAAGGGCAAAAGGTCCGTGGCCAAGGCGAGGACGGAAGGCCCGGCGGCCTACCTGATCCCCGGCGGGACCAAGCGTCCCCTCGCCGCCGCCCGGCTCGTCAACCTGCTGCGAAAGAACGGCGTCGAGGTCCACGTCGCGAATGCCGAGGTCGCGGTCGGGAAGGACAAGTATCCGGCCGGGAGCTACGTCGTCCGGATGGACCAGCCCTACAGCCGCTGCGCCGACATGCTCCTCGACACCCAGTACTACAACCCCAAAGATCCCCGCCCCTACGATGACACGGGCTGGACGCTGGGACCGCTCCACAACGTCAAGACGGTCCGGGTCACGGACACGAAAATTCTCGAAGCGGCCATGGCCCTCCTTGGAAAAGATGTCGTGATCGAGGGCCAGGTCGTGGGAAAGGACAAGGCCGTCGCCTTCGCCGTCAACCACACAACCGAGCCCGAGCTCATGACTTTCCGCTACCGGCTCAAAGACATAAAGATGCTGGCAGCGGAAGACGGTTTCAGCCAGGGCAGCATCAAGTTCGTCTCCGGAAGCTTCATCATCCCCAGGGATGGAAACCCGGCCGACCTCGAGGGCCGACTGGGCGCAGCCGCAAAGGACCTCGGGCTCACGGTCTATCGTCTGGCCGTTCTTCCCGGCAGCAAGACTCATGACCTCGATGCCCCGCGCCTGGCCCTCCTGCACTCCTGGCTGAACACTCAAGACGAGGGCTGGTTCCGTCTGGCCCTGGACAAGCTGGAGGTTCCCTATTCTTACATCCCTCTCCAGGAAATCCGGGATTGCGAAGACCTGCGGGCAAAATATGATGTCATCATCTTCCCTCCGGGAGGGATGCTCGGAAAGAGTCAGCGGATCGTCAACGGGATCGGGGGCGAGAACCCCATCCCCTGGATAAGGACCGAGAAATATCCCCATCTGGGGGGGCCTGATTCGCGCGAGGATATCCGAGGCGGCATAGAACTCAAAGGGATCGTCCATCTCCGGCGGTTTATCGAGCAGGGAGGGTTGTTCGTTCCGATCACGTCCATGGCCGACCTGCCGATCAGCTATGGCCTCGTCGAAAGCGTCGCCGTGGCCAAAACCCAGAAGCTCAAAGTCGCCGGCTCGGTCCTGAGCGCGAACATAACGGACCTGCTGAGTCCCATAGGTTACGGTTACGACCGCAACTTGGGCGTCTATTTCAGCGGAGGCCCGGTGTTCGAGACCGGAGTCAAGGCCGTAACCGGAATGGAGATCGAAGAAATGTTGGGCGGCGGCGCTTCGGCGGGCCGTCCCTCGGGACGGGGAGGCCTCAAGGACCCGGACGTCATCCAGGGCCGTGTCCAGAAGCCCGGAAACGTCCAGGGCGCCGGGACGGGCATCCCGGCCGAGTACAAGGATATGTTTGACCTCTACATGCCGCCCGACTTGAAAACGGTGCGCGTCATCATGCGCTTCGACACGACTGACAAGCTCCTGGTATCCGGAATGCTGGACGGCGGCGAAGAACTGGCCAACAAGCCGGCCATCGTCGATGTGCCGGTGGGCAAAGGGCACGTAGTCTTCTTTGCCATCAACCCGATATGGCGCCACCAAACGCTGGGGAGCTTCTTTCTTCTTTTCAACTCGGTCCTGAACTACAGAAACCTGGACGCCGGCCGCCCCCAAGCGGCGCCGGAGAAAAAGGAAACGCCGGAAAAATAGGACCGTCCCCATTATCTTCCGATCCCCTTTTTCAGGAGAAATCGATGTGCCGAGATAGGGTCTACAATAGCATTCTAGAAGGCATAGGCCGCACGCCTCTCGTTCGGCTGGGCCGGTTCTCGGAGGTCGCCCGCTGCGAAATCTTCGCCAAGCTCGAGATGATGAACCCGATGGGAAGCATTAAGGACCGGATCGCCCTCCACATGATCGAGGTTGCCGAAAAGGCCGGTCGCATCCGGCCCGGCGCGACCATAGTCGATAATTCCTCAGGCAATACGGCCCTCGGACTGGCCATGGTCTGTGCCATCAAGGGATTCAAGCTCAAGACGGTCGTCCGCGACACCACCAGCCCGGAAAAGATCAAGTTCCTCAAGGCGCTCGACGTCGAGCTCGTCTTCGCCGACACCAGCCTCCCTCCCGAGTCCCCCTGGAGCTACAACAACCTGGCTCCTCGTGTCGCCAGGGAGACGCCGGACGGCTACTACCTGGACCAG
This sequence comes from Candidatus Aminicenantota bacterium, assembly GCA_003524335.1. Taxonomy (GTDB): domain Bacteria; phylum Acidobacteriota; class Aminicenantia; order Aminicenantales; family UBA8522; genus UBA8522. Next base: position 14,144 of record DQHV01000275.1, read on the forward strand.
CATAACAACCGCGAAAATAACGAAGCGCACTACCTTTCAACCGCACCCGAGATCTGGCAACAGATGGCGGGCAAGATCGACTATTTCGTCGCCGGAGTCGGCACCGGCGGGACGATTAGCGGCGTCTCCCGGTTTCTCAAAGAAAAGGACCCGCGCATCGAAGTCATCGGCGTCGACCCGGCGGGATCGATATTCTATGATTTTTTTCACTCCAAGAAGGTCATCAAGCCGTCCCCGTATCTCCTCGAAGGCCTGGGCGACGAGTTCCTGATTAATTGCGTCGAGTTCGACCTTATCGACGACGTTCTCCGGGTCGAGGACCGGACAGCCTTCCGCATGACAAAGGAGCTGGCCGAGAGAGAGGCCATCTTCGCCGGGGGTTCAAGCGGAGCCGCCCTCTGGGCCTGCCTCGAAGTCGCCAGGCGTGCCGGGCCCGGCGCCCGCATCGTGACCATCTTGGCCGACTCGGCCAACCGCTACCTCAGCACCATCTACAACGACGACTGGCTGAGGGAGAAGGGGCTCTTCGTTTGACAATCCGCCGAGGCCATCATATATAGGGGCCATGACCTCCCGGGAACGGGTGCTCACGGCCTTTGCTCATCACGAGCCCGACCGGGTTCCGGCCTGGTGCGGGGCCTCGCCCGAGTTCCGGAAGATGGCCTGCCGTCACCTCGGTCTCCCCGACGACGAATCGCTATCCGTCCATCTCGGGGACGATTTCCGCCGGGTGTTCGCCAAGTTTGCGGGCCCCGATCGCCGCGCCCCGGCGGCCAGCTTGACTCACCCCGAAGCGACCTCACGCACGCCGTTCGGCATCGAGCGGGGAGGGTATGGATACGGACAACCGCTCGGCCATCCCCTCGCCGGCGCCCGCACCGGGGCCGACATCGAGAAGTATGCCTGGCCGGATCCGGATTGGATGGATGTCTCGCTTGTCCACGCAGAAGCGCTCGAATGGAAAGGCCTCTACGCCGTCCTGGGCGGAGACTGGTCTCCGTTCTACCACGATGCCATCGACCTCCTCGGCATGGACCGGCTCCTGCTTCTGCTCTACGACGCTCCGGACCTTATCGACTCCGTCCTCAAACGCATCGTCGATTATTATTGGGAAGTCAGCCGGCGGATTTTCGAAGCCGCCGGCGGCGGTATTGATATCTTCTTCATCGGGAACGATTTCGGCACTCAGAACGGACCGGTGGTCAGCGAAGCGCTTTTCCGGCGCTTCTTCCTGCCGCACCTGAAGCGGCTCGTGGACCTGGGCCACGATTTCGGGCTTAAGGCCATGCTCCACTGCTGCGGGGGGTTCGCCCCCCTCATCCCGGCCCTGATCGAGATCGGGCTCGACGCCCTGCAGTCCCTCCAGCCGGACGCGCGCGGCATGGAGCCCAGCCGCCTCAAGCGCGATTATGGCGACCGGATCGTCCTCAACGGCTGTGTCGACACCCATCACCTTCTGATCAAAGGCACGCCGGACCTCGTCCGGCGGCGGACACGGGAGATACTTGAAATCATGAAACCCGGTGGCGGTTATATCGCCTCGCCGAGCCATGATTATCTGCTGCCGGAGACTCCCTTGGAAAACGTCCTGGCGATGTATGAGACGATCCGAGAATACGGTCGGTACGGATGATCAGAAATAGAGTATTTCTAGGAGGTCAAAGAGATGAAAACAGATAGGTCGACATTCCCTGCTTCTGCCGCCGTCATCGCGATCGGATTTTCCCTTTTCTGGCTCTGGTCTTGCGGGCCCGAAAAGCCGGCTGAGAATGCCGCGGCGGCCGGCCCTCCCGCCGTCACTCTGCTGCCCGAGGACCAGGTGCGGCTGTCCAACGACCCGCAAAAAACCGAAATCTTCCGGGACGCGGGCCTGGGACTGTTCATCCACTGGGGCCCAAACTCACAGATAGGGACCGAGATNNCGCGCCTGGCCAAGCTCGCCGGCATGGAATATGTCGTCTTCACCTCCAAGCATCATGACGGCTTCTGCCTGTTCGACACGGCCTACAGCGACTTCAAGATCAGCCGCACTCCCTACGGAAAAGACATCGTGGCCCAGATTGCCGATACCTTCCGCAAGGAAGGAATCCTGGTGGGCTTTTACTATTCGCCAGGGGACTTCCGCTACCAGTACGAAACCGGACGCCGCAGCCAGTTCCTGATGGCCCCCGATTTCGAATCGGAGGCTTTGTTTGGCCCGCTCCAGAAGCCTTTCGCCGATTACGAGCGCGGCCACGTCGAAGAACTGCTCACGAAGTACGGCGACGTCTTCATGCTCTGGTTCGACGGCCGCTGCGAGCCGCTCAAGAAGCACGCTTGGCGGGTGAGGCAGGATATCTTCANNCCCGAGCAGGAGATCCCCGGCCGGCCTGACGACCGGGCCTGGGAGAGCTGTATGACAACGAGCTGGCAGTGGTCGTACCAACCCAACCCGGACATCCGGACTGCACGAGAGGTCATCGAGAACCTGATCCACATCCGGGCCCGGGGCGGGAACATGCTCCTCAACATCGGGCCGCGGCCGGACGGACAGATCGCTCCGCCGGACGAAGACCTTCTCCGCGAGCTCGGGTTGTGGATGATGCTCTACGGAGAGGCGATCAAGGGCGTTCGGCCCTGGACCGTAACCAACGAAGGAGATGTCTGGCTGACGAGCCGACGCGGCGAAGAAACCGTGTATGCGTTCGCCGACCTCGAATATGGTCTGGAAGGAACCAAGGCGCCCGCCGGGTGCCGGTTCACGTTGAAATCCGTGAAGACGACCACGGAGACCCAGGTCTCGGTGCTGAGCCAGGCCGGGGGCTGTGAATGGACGGAGGATGCGCACGGACTTCATATTACTGTCTCGCGAGACCACTCCATCCAGCTTATCAAGAATCCGCTGATTAAAGCGGGGATGAAGCCGGACGATAAAATCGCACCTTTGACCTGGGGACCGGACTGGCCCATCGCCGTCAAGATCACCAAGGTCGGGCTTGATAAATAGGAGGCCGTGATGAACATCAAGGGATCCAGCGAAGTTCTCACGATCATTCTGTTTTTCTTGGGAGCGGCGTTACTCATGGCCAAGGTTTCTGGACAGCCGCGGGTATCTGTGCAGCGTTACGGAATGATCATCGGTCTCAAGCCGGAAAAGATCGCCTATTACAAAGAACTCCATGCCGCCACCTGGCCCGGAGTGCTCAAGATGATCAAGGAGTGCCACATCCAGAACTACTCGATCTACCTCAAGGAGATAGAGCCCGGAAAGCACTACCTCTTTTCTTATTTTGAGTACACGGGGAACGATTTCGAGGCCGATATGACCAAGATGGCCGCCGACCCGACCACCCAAAAATGGTGGAAAGAAACGGACCCCTGCCAATTCCCGATCCCGACCCATGGCCCGAAGGAGTGGTGGAGCCGGATGGAGGAGGTCTTCCACACGGATTGAGCGCGGGTGGCCAGGGAGTGACCGATGGGACAGATGTCGAAGCTGAGCATGTCCTGGCCGGACATCGCGGTCATCTTCCTCTATCTGGGCGGGATCGTCGGGCTCGGACTCTGGGCCTGGTTCCGCCGCAAGAGGACGGCGACCTCTGCGTCGGCCTATTTTCTGGCTGGAGGGACGCTGCGCTGGCCGGTGATCGGCCTGGCGTTATTCTCCACCAACATTTCCACCATCCATCTCGTCAGCCTCGCCCAGGAAGGCTACGTCAACGGGCTCGCCTACGGCAACTTCGAATGGATGGCGGCCTTCCTCCTGATCGTCCTCTCCTTCTTTTTCGCACCGTTCTACATCCGGTCGCGGGTGGCCACCCTGCCCGATTTTCTGGAGCGCCGCTACAGCCGGGCCTGCCGGGATTGGCTGGCGGTGCTGTCGATTTTCTCGGCCGTGTTCATCCACATCGGTTTCTCACTCTACACCGGGGCCGTGGTGCTCAAGGGGCTGTTCGGGATCGACATCGGACTGAGCATCATCGTCACGGCCACGCTCACCGGGATCTACACCATAGTCGGCGGCCTGCTCGCCGTGGTCATGACGGAATCGGTCCAGACGATCATCCTGATCGGCGGCTCGGCCTGCGTCCTGGTTGCAGGCCTTATCGCCGTAGGCGGTTGGAGCGGGCTGGCGACGGCGGTTGAGCCCGTCAAGCTGACTATCCTGAGGACCGCCGCCGAAACCCCTTCCCTGCCCTGGTATTCGGTCTTCCTCGGCTATCCCATCATCGGGCTCTGGTACTGGTGCGCCGACCAGACCATCGTCCAACGCGTCCTTGGAGCCAAGGATGAAAGAAACGCCCGGATCGGCCCGCTCTTCCCCGGCTTCATCAAGATACTGCCGGTGTTCCTGTTTGTGCTGCCGGGCCTGATCGCCGACGGCCTCGTCCGCCAGGGAAAGCTCCCGGCCATCAACGATTCAGCGGACACTTATTCGGTCCTGATCAACAATCTGTTGCCGGTCGGGCTGAAGGGCGTCGTCGCGGCGGCGCTGCTTGCCGCCCTGATGAGCACCGTTTCCGGGGCCCTGAACTCCATCTCCACACTCTTCAGCCTTGACCTCTACAAGAGGTGGCGGCCGCGGACACCGGACCGCCGGTTGACCTACATCGGCCGGGTTGTCACATTCGTCGGGATGATCCTGGCCATGCTCTGGTCGCCCCTGATCAGCCACTTCCAGAGCATCTTCCAGGGAATCGTGGCCCTGATCTGCTACATCGCCCCGCCCATCACGGCCGTCTTCATTTGGGGAGTTCTGTGGAGGCGGGCCTCGGCCGCGGGAGCCGTGGCGACACTGTCGATCGGGTCGGCGCTGGGGTTAGCCGTCTTTTTCCTCGACTGGTTCAAGGAACGGACCGGATGGAACGTTCCTTCGATGATGGCCACTTTCTATCTCTTTGTCATCTGTTCGGTAATCTTGGCTGTCCTATCTTACCTGAAGCCCCATCGCCACACCGCAGAGAGTGAAAAACTTGTCTGGTCAAGCCCGCTGGCGGCCCTGAAGAGTCGAGTTGGATCGGGGGGCCTGGACTACAGACTGGTCGCGCTGCTGCTTTTCATCGTGATGATCGTCCTCTACGTCGTCTTCGCCTGAATTCGGTGCCTCTGAATTCGGTGCCAGGCAACTCAATACCCTAATTAGGATTTCGTGGAATTTCGGTAATCAGTTGCCTGGCACCGAATTAGCTAGTAGAGGCATTCCCGGGCGGCCTGGGCGTAGGCCCGCAGGTTTTCCGGCGGGGTTTCGAAAAAATGATCGCAGCAGGAGAGGATGTACCCGCCCTCGTAGCCGACCTTCTCAAACAACTTGAAGACCATCGCCCGGATATCTTCTTTTGTCCCTGTCGTCAGGACGTTGAATTGGTCGAGCCCGCCGATGAGGGCCAGACGCCGGCCAATCTTCGCTTTATACTCCCACGGCTCCTGGTTACCGCCGATCGAGGTGGGCGCCAGCGTCTCCGAGGCATCACACCCGTTGGCCACGATCAACTCCTCGATCGCCTTTGTCCCGCCGCAAGTATGATAGACAACAGTGAAGCCGAGTGAATGCAGGGCCTCGTGCATTTTCCGGTCGTACGGCAGACAGAACTCCTCATGGAGGGCCGGAGAGATGAGCGTCGATGAGGCGGCGCCGCCCCCCGTCTCGACAAGGTCGAACCTGGCGCCTTTCATGCTTTCGATAAAGCGCATTTTTTTTTCGAGCAGGATGCGGAGGAGCTCGTGCACCCACCCCGGCTTATCGATCGAGTGCAGTATTAGCTCCTGGATATCTATCAGGCACGCGGCATGCTGCCAGCAGCCGGCCTGGTCCCCCCACACGAAACCGCGCAATATGCCCCTGTCGCCGATAAGGTCCCAGGCCCGGTTCACGGCCGCCGGGTCGAGCCTGGGGACGGGCATGTATTTTTCTATCAAGCGGATATCATCGTCCCGCTTAATCAGGTACTCGGTGATCCAGGTTGTCATCAGGTCCCCCGCCGTTTTGTAGGTCAGCATCCCTCCCGGCGTCCGGATGGTGTGATGGCACACCCTATGATCCGGGTCAGCGCTCTTCACCTCGACCTCGTCCCGCCATTCCGGCGTCGAGAACTTGGTGAAATCGGCCTCGGCCACCCAGAACTGCCCCATGTCCTGGAAGAATTGGATGGCGGCATCCAGCCCGAACATCTCAAAGGCCTCGAGGTCGCTGATCCCGCCGAGGTAAGTGTCAAGATGGTATTTCTGCCATTGATGGACCGTGGCCGGGAGCCGGTCCGGCTTGCCTTTCTTCAGGGCGCAGAGCATCCGCTCTTTGGACGTCATGCTCGGGATTATAGAAGGGCCGACTGGTTCGGTCAATATGGCCGACGCCCGGCTGGTATTGATTTCTCCCCCCTTTTGTGCTAAGAATGACGTAAAGATGATTATTCTTATCGGTTTAGTAAATTCAAGGAGGACGATATGAGAAAAAGCATGGCATTTCTTATGATTCTGGCCGTTGGGTGTTTCTTCCTTTCGACCGCCCAGGCCCAGCAGAAGACCGTCAGCTTCAAGAAGCTCCAGGAATTTCTGCCCAAGATCGACCTCAGCGGGTTCAACCGGTTGAAGCCCGGCGGAGAGACAAGCTCGGCCATGGGGATGTCGACTTCGGAAGCCCATGTCACCTATGAAAAAGGCAGCGGCGATAACTCCATCACGATTGAGGTCAAGATCAACGATGTGGCAGGGATTCCGTTCGCCCAGATGGGCGCTTCTGTTATCGGGATGACCGAGTTCGAGAATGAGACCGAAAACGGCTATGAGAAGTCGGTCAAGGTCCAGGGCTTCCCGGGCACCGAGAAGGTCGACAACTCCGAGGACAATAAGTCGATGGAGGTCATGCTTTTCGTGGGCAACCGGTTCACAGTCGAGCTTCAGGGAAGAGGCACCAGCGATGCGGCCCTCCTCCACAAGCTCCTCGACGACATGAAACTGACCGACCTGTCCAAGCTGACCCAGTAAGACCCCGCTCCGGAAGATTCCCCTCCCCCGAAAGACTGAATCATAACCGAATGAATCAGCCTCCGGAAGGAGGGGTATTGATATGCCGCTGCTTCCTTCTTTCGGCACGGTTGACAGCCTCCTGACTCTGCTTGACATCGGTCAGCTCAAAACGATAGGCTCTCGAACAGTCGGGGACGTCCCCCGGGGTGCCACCCTTCTAGGAATGGCGCCGCACGAGGCATCTCTCAAAAAGGAGGGGGCTATGCCTATTCGAGCTTGTATCCCCATCTTGATTGTCCTCCTATCCGGGCCGACAGTCCTGACCTCCCAGGAAAAGGGTGGTGATTTCCTGGATGAATTCATCATCAAGACCCCGGGGCAGTTCAACGGCTACACCAACTACTGGCACAGCATTTTTTGGGAATGGCAGCAGTACGGAAATATTTTCCAACTCAGCATTCCCGACGTGGCGAGGACCATCGCTCAGAGCAAGGTCGACACGGCCGAGGAACTGGGAATTCCCGGGCTGCGCCTTCAAGAAGGATTCCTGGCGGCGTTCGTGGCCGGCCCTGTCGAAGAACTCGAAAACCCTCCCCTGGAGGAGGTCGAAAAGACGCTCGGCGAGTCAAACCTCCTGCTCTATGTCGATGCCGCTACCGAACTGGGGAAGAGACTCGCCCAGAAGAATTCCGAGAAGGGAGATTGGCGGCGGACACTCCTGAGCCACCAGCTCAACGCCGCCGATTTCCGGGACGTCCGGGCGTTCTATCTGGAAAAAGGCGATCGCAAGCTGTTTGTCGTGCTCGCGGAGACAAAAGCAGACAGAGAGAACTTCCGGCAGCTCGTCGGCGGCGTCCGCGAGGTCTTGGCCAACTACGACCTGCACCGCGGCTGGTTCGGGACAGAGACCCTGCTGCACAGCGTGACCTGCCATCCGGGCCATCCGCTGGAAGTCATCGCCGCGGGGCTGGGTCAGGGAAATGACTGGTTCACCTTCAGCGGCTACATGGACTACCTTCTTCAGGCGCAATTTCCGGAATGGCTGGGCAGAGTCGGTCTGGACGTCGTTACCGATGTGGGCACGGGCAAGGCGACCCACAGCTTCGGGTCGCTCGCCTATGGCTGCAGGAACTGGGACGGCATCAAGATCCAGGACATGCCCACGGAGCAAGAATGGATCCGGTTCGTCCGGGAGCGCGGCGGGTTCATCTTCCGGCCGGTGTCCGGCGATGACTGCGATCCCTATGAATATGACGGCACCATCGCCATCGAAGGCAATAAGAAACAGATCGACACCGGGGAGAAGCCCTTTATCCTCCAGACCGGCTTGATCCGGGAAGAAGCGCCGACGGCCATGATCCTCTTCGCTCCCCGGGGCCAACGCTGGAGCCGGGAAGCGATGTGGGACGCCATCCGGGAAAGACGAGAGGTCGGGATCCTCACGCTCGCTAAGATGCTCGGGCCGAAGACCTTCCGGAATGCGCTCCAGATGCTTCTTCTCGACAGGGTTTACCTGGAGGGCTATTTCGGCGACCAGGTTCAGATGCGGGCCGACATCGAGGGGCGCCTGCTCCGAATCCGGTTGGCTAATGTTCGCGGGACAGAGATCGCAGGGAATCTCGAAATCACGGCGGCGCCGGAGATCACCATGGACGACCCGGCATCTCTCCGCGTGGTTCTTCCGCCGCGCTCGGTGCGGGATTTTTCTTTTCGAGTCCGGCCCAGCCGGGAAGCTATGGGGCGCACGAACCCGGTGCTGGCGACATTGACTTGGGATTCCCATAAAAAGCGGACCCTGGCCATCATGGATCTGCCGCCCGCGATTTCGGTGCACAAGCTTCTCTNNGAAAGCCAACTCGGTGTCGAAGCCCCCTCCGGGCGAGCAACTTGCACTCCGGTCGACCTCAACAACGATGGCATCCTTGAGTACAGGATGGAAAACGACAAGGTGAAGGTGATTCTTCTCGCCACCGGCGCCCGGATAATCGAGTACATCGTCAAAGAGAGAAACGACAACGTCCTGTTCAAGCTCTGGCCGGAAAAAGAGAGCACCGATAAACGGCCGTTCCGGGAGCGGGGCTTTTATCCTTACGGCGGGTTCGAGGATTTCCTGGGGCAAGCCAGCATCGAAACACACAAGATTTATTCCACCGAGGTCGTCAAGACGGATGGCCCCTTCGTCCAGGTGCGGATGGCCGCGGATTACTACGGCAATAGGCTTGAAAAAATCTTCACTCTGTACGGAAACTCCCCGCTCGTCGAGGTCCGCTTTGCCCTGACCTTCCAAAATCCGGAACTGAACATGCTCGGCCCTCAGCCGATCCTCGCGCTCGGCGAGAAGCACTGGACCGAGGACATTTTCGTCGTTCCCACAGCCTCAGGGAGGCGCGAGTTCCACATGCGCCCGGAGGAATATTTCGGCGAAGTTATGTTCCTCAAAGAGGGCTGGAACGCCGGCCGCGATACAGTTGAGGATGTCTCTTTTGCCGGCGCCTTCCCGGTGAGCGAGCCGGAGTTTCTTCACATGTGGATGAACCATCCGTCCAACGGGGAATCGCACCACTACTACGCCGAGTTCCAGCCCTGGGTGCCAATCTTCCTGCAGAATGTCCGCTATTTCTCTTACTATCTCTGGGGGGCGGCCGGATCGTGGGAAACTGCTGTCGCCGAGCTGCGCCGGCGGAACCTGATCACCAGCCGCTAGTTCGGTCGAGTTCGGAGCCAGGCAAACCAATTGCCGAAATTTGATTGGGGCGATCGGATAAGGAAAAGAGAACCGTCCCCTTTTCTGGCTGAAGAGAGTGCGGAAGGACCCTTAGGCCTTCCGCACTCCCCGATAAGAAGGAGTCATCAAGGATATTGCTTAGACTAGACCCTGCTCCATCATCGCCCGGGCTACCTTGAGGAAACCGCCGATGTTGGCGCCGTTGACATAGTTGCCCGGGGTCCCGTAGGCGGCGGCCGACTCCACGCAGGTCTTGTGAATGCTTTTCATGATCTGGTGCAGCCGCTTATCGACTTCTTCCCTGGCCCAGCTCAGGCGCATGCTGTTCTGGCACATCTCCAGACCGGAAGTGGCCACGCCGCCGGCGTTGGCCGCTTTGCCCGGAGCGAACAGGATCTTAGCATCAAGAAAGATATCAACTCCCTCGGGAGTCGTCGGCATGTTGG
>DQHV01000228.1 GCA_003524335.1 Candidatus Aminicenantota bacterium
AAAAGTGCTCTGGGAAGCCTATTTTGAGATCGCCAACGCCTACAAGAACCAGGACCTGCTTCCCGCGGCTCTGGAAAATTACCGGAAATCCATCTCGGTGATCGAGAACATCCGCTCCTCCATCAACCTGGAGGAGCTCAGGGCGACCTATCTCGGGAGCGATAAAAGGATCGATGCCTACCATAACCTCATCGATCTCTTCATCCGGCTCTATAAAGAGACTCATCAGTCGAGATACGCCGCCGACGCCTTCCGCTACTTCGAAAAGGCCAAGGCCAGGGCGTTCCTGGACAGCATCGAAGTCTCGAAAATCGACCTGTCCAAAGGGATCAGCCAAAAGCTGCTGAACGAAGAGACGGACCTGATGAATGAGGTTTCGCAGATTCATACCAAACTCCTCGTCCCGCAGTTGTCTCAAAAGCAAAGGGACCAGATCAATCAGGAGTTGGCCAAGCGCGAAGAACAGCTGGAATCCCTCAGGCGAGAGATCAGAGAAGTCAGCCCTGCTTATGCCAACCTCAGGTATCCCAGAACCCTGAGCCTCCAGGAAGCCCAGAACGAACTCATAGACGATGAGACCGCGTGTTACGCGTATCTGCTGGCTAAGGAAAACTCCTACGGTTTCGCGATCACCCGGAAAGACATCAAGATATTCCCGCTNNGCCTTGGCCACAAGTTATATGAAGCTCTCATCCGGCCGGGCCTCAGCGGGAGGACCAGGCGCCTGATCATCGTCCCCGATGACGCCCTCTACTTCCTGCCGTTCGAGACTCTCTTGCGCAAGAACGAAGGGAGGGACTGGCTGATCAGGGATTACACCATCGCTTACGCTCCTTCACTCTCCTCTTTGCGGGAGCTGGTCGCACGCAAAAGGGCGGACGGCCACAAGGCAACCAAAGACATCTTGGCCGTGGGCGATCCTTCCTTTGGAACCAACGAGGCCGAGCCGGCGGCCGGAGGCGGCTCAGGACTTCTCGAGGACAGCGGCTCTCCGGCCGAGGTCAGGTTTTTCCGGCTTAAGTTCAGCGGCCAGGAAATCGAGAAGATCAGCGCGCTGTTCAAGCCCGGCCGAAGGGACATTCTCTTGAGGGACAAAGCATCCGAAGATAATTTCAAGCAGCAGGACCTGGCGGATTACCGCATCATCCACTTCGCCACCCACGCCTTCATCGATGACAAGAAGCCGGCTAGGTCGGCTGTCGTTCTCTCCCTGGACCAGGATCCCAAGGAGGACGGCTTTCTCCAGATGAGGGAGGTCTTCAACCTGAAGCTGCGGGCGGACCTGGTCGCCCTGTCGGCCTGCCAGACCGGACTCGGGCAGCTCATCCGGGGAGAAGGGATCGAGGGGTTGAGCCGGGCGTTCTTCTACGCCGGAGCATCGTCGGTCCTGCTGAGTCTATGGGCGGTCAATGACCAGGCCTCCTATCAGCTCCTGGAAAGGTTTTATGTTCACCTTCGCTCGGCCAATCCGGTGATGGATTCGCTGCGCCAGGCTAAGCTCGAGATGATCGATTCCGGGGTGCTGGCCCATCCCTATTACTGGGCCGGGTTTGTTGTCGCCGGCAACGCCGATACGGTGATTTTCCCCCGAAGCCTGAACAAGTGGATGCTCGTCACACTCTCCCTCTGTGCCGGCCTGGCCATCCTCCTCCTGGTCATCAACCGGGAGAAACCGGCTTCTTCACGGCCGCAGGGATCTTCGCGCCACCGGTCCTAGCGCGTCAGCCAGGACTGGTTCTTGAGCGTCAAGGCGGAAAAGGGGACGATCCACCAGAGAAAAAAGGCGGTGATCAACGCATAGGGAATTCCATACAGAAAGGCCAGGCTCCGGTTGGTGCGGAGATAGTAGAGGGAAAGGAAAAAAGAAAGGATGACCAAAAAGGCCAAGTGGCGCAGGATGAAAATCGGATGGGCGACAAACGAATAGCTGATCAGGCCGATGGCAAACAGGTGGAAGGGATGAAGAAGATTGAGGAAGAAAAAGTCTAGGAGGGGAAGGATGCGGCGCTTCGTCCGGTAGCGCGAGAACATGAAGCGCGAGAAGAGGATTGACTCCCGTATGTAGCTCCGCGTCCAGCGGACGTACATCCTGTTCATCTGCCGAAACCGTGACGGAGCTTTGCTGTAGACGACGGCATTCGATTGGTATTTGGTCAGGTGCCCCGACTTTAAAATATAAGTCGTAAGAGATCGGTCCTCGCCATGGAGACAGGGGGATTTCATGAACCTCTGATTGACCCACTCCTTGAGGAACGGGCCGAGGACCGCCTTCCTGTAGGCGGTCAGAGCGCCCGGGCAGACCTGGACCGTCCCGAAGACACTCTGATAGGCCCGGCCGAAATCGAAGGACACGGCATAGCGGACCGACAGCATCCGGGTCAGGAAATTGTCCCGCTCGTTGAGCACGGCTACACGGCCGGCGACCGCGGCCACCTCCGGGTCTTTGATCAGGGGGAGGACCAGATTGCGGATGGCGCTTCGCCCGATCTTGCCGTCCGTATCGACAGAGACGATGACCTCTCCCCGGGCCAGCTTCATCCCGGAGTAAAGCGCTCTCCTCTTACCCAGGTTTCTCTCGAAGCTGATAACCCGCAGCTTGTTCCCGTGGCGTCTCTTCGCCCTCTTCATGATGCGGAGGGTCATGTCCTCTGAACCGTCGTTCACGGCGATCACCTCGAGTTTATCCTGAGGATAATTGACGGCGAAGATCGAGTCGATGGCCTTGGCGATCAGTTCTTCCTCATTGTAGGCCGGCATGATGACCGTGATCGACGGCCAATCCGCTCCCTCAATGGATTCAGCCGTCTCAGGTTTGTAGCGGAGCCAGAGTATTGTCCGGAAGAGCGTACCGGAGACGAATATAAAGGCCAGGATGATCAGCAGATAGCCGGACATCCTCAAGATCGAGCTGCTCTTCAGGAACTCGATCCAGAGAGGCAGCAGGCGGAACTTGACGGCGATGATGACGACCGTGGCCCCGCCGGTCACGATAAGGAAGACGGCGA
>DQHV01000338.1:0-3476 GCA_003524335.1 Candidatus Aminicenantota bacterium
GGATATTCCGGGGACACTAACCCTAATTCTGAAAGGTCCGATAGCCGAAATGAGTGACTAAGAAGATATGGGAAGTGTCCCCCGAAGAAGTTCTGATGGCCGCAGAGACCTCGGCCGAATATTTTTCGTAATCTTCTCTCGCCCCGAGAGGAGAGGCCTGTCGGATTTCGGGCACCCTTGATCTTGTCCGCAGCTTCCTGGCCCGCCTATCGCTATTTCTTGCTCAACTTGACATCCGACGACACTGCGATTTATCATCCTTCACGATGGTTGGAGGGGTAAATCGACGCAATGAGGATGACTCTGCCACCACATCCGAAAAGCAAAAGCTTATCTTTCGGGGAAATCCGTATTTAACATAGAGTTGAATCTCATCAATATTCTCGGCGCGGCCCAGGGGCTGTTTCTTGCCGCAATCCTGTCTTTCCGGAAAGCCAACTCCACGGCCAATCGCGTTTTGGCCGCAGCCCTGGTCGCCTTTTCGCTGGGCATACTCTCCACGGTGTTTTATGCGACCGGGGGGTATCTCAAGTTTCCGCATTTCATCGGCTTGACGTTTTCTTTCCCTTTTCTTTACGGACCGATCATTTATCTTTATGCCCGAATTGTGTTTGCCGGAGGGCGTGGTTTTCGAAGGACTTATTGGCTCCATTTTCTGCCTTTTTTTCTCGTCGTGCTTTATCAGACGCCATTCTTTTTTGAAAGCGGCGGCGACAAGATTCGTTTTTTCCTGTCCCTCGGCCAACGATTCGACCTGTCGATCATCAATCAATTGAAAATCGCCCACGGCTTCGCCTATGTTTTTTTGACAATCCGGTTGATTCGACGGCGCGTCGGTGAGTTGAAAAACGCCTTTTCCAACGTTGAACGCATCAATCTGTCCTGGCTAAGGAATATCGCCGTCATCGTGACTCTCGTCTGGGGCTCGGCCGCATTGCTTCATCTTCTGGAGGCCTTCGCCGGGCTCCGCAAGGAGATCGACGATTTGATCTCCGGAGTCACATCCCTCAGCATTTATGCTTTAGGCTACCTGGGGTTGAGACAAAAAGGAATTTTTTGGCCTTCCTCGCTCGCCGCTCCGGGGCCAGAGAGAGACGTCCAGCCGTGCGTTCACGATGACCGGGTCGCGGCCGAAAAAACGAAATACGCAAAATCCGGCCTCACCCGGGAAAGGGCCCAGGAGGTTTTGCGGAGTTTATTGACCTTGATGGATAAGGAAAACCCGTACGCCGACGATCAGTTGACGATTCAAGACCTCGCCGAAGCGCTGGCCGTTTCGCCTCATCATCTTTCGGAAATCATCAACACGCATCTGGGCAAGAACTTTTATGATTTCGTCAACGACTATCGGGTCGAGGAAGTCAAACGGAGACTCGCCGATCCCCGCTCCAGGGCGGTCACTCTTCTGGCCATCGCCCTCGATTCCGGATTCAACTCGAAATCCTCGTTCAATTCCGTCTTTAAAAAGAACACCGGCTTGACTCCCTCCGAATACCGGAAACGCCTAAAGTCAACGTCCGACTCGTCCAATCCCAGCGGCTAGGTCGAATACCGGATCCTGGCATAGTAGTCTGGGGTCTGGAGGTTGCCATGTCCAACGTTTCGACACTCGGACGAATCTTGATTCTGAGTTTGGCCGCCTTGTCATTCATCGGCTGCACGACCTTTTCATCTCCTCCCCAGCCAGGACAGGAACGGGATGACGGACTCGTCGTGAAACGGCTGGATCGGCTCATTCAAAAGGAGATGAAAAAGAACTCCATCAAAGGACTGAGCGTGGCCCTGGTCGACGACCAGGACCTTGTCTGGGCGGAGGGATACGGCTTCGCCGACGAGAAAAAGGGAATCCGGGCGACGCCTCGGACGCTCTACAGGGCCGGCTCGATATCCAAAACAATGACGGCGACCGCTATTATGTCGTTGGCCGAAAAAGGACGGATAGATCTTGCGGCGTCTATCACCACCTATCTTCCGGAGTTCTCCGTAAAGAGTCGATTCGAGGGAAGTCTTCCCATCACCATCAAACAAATCCTGTCGCACCATTCGGGCTTGCCGAAGGATCTGCTCTGGGATTTTGAATCCGAGAATCCGCCGTCTCTCGGAGAAATCATCGATCGCCTGGCGACTCAATATGTCTGTTATCCGCCCGAAACCCGATTCCAGTACAGCAACATCGCCTATGCCGCGCTGGGCGGCGTCATCGAGCGCCTATCGGCCAAGCCGTTCGAGACGTTTATGGAGGAAGAGATTCTCTCTCCTCTCGAGATGAACGACAGCCGTTTCCGCCTGACCCCGGAAATCGAGGAACACCTGTCCAAGGGGTATTACAAGCTCAAAGACATCCAAGAGGTTGACCAGACGCCGATCGGATGCGGCCCGGCCGCGTCCCTGATTTCCAACGTCCTGGACATGAGCAAGTTCTTGCGCTGCCTGCTGGCGAACGGACGGATAGAAAATGGACACCTATTGAACGGCGAAACCATCAAGACGATGTTCGAGGTCGCCTACCCGGGCAACGAACTAGATTCGCTGAAATACGGGTTGGGATGGATGATCGATGTCTTCAAGTTGCCGAACGTCGAGAGAAGCGTCTGTCATGGCGGAGATGTCCAAGGTTTCGTCGGCGTTATCGCTTTCTTGCCGGAGGAAAAGCTTGGCGTCGTGACCTTGGCCAATACGAACACGGCCATGTGGAGCGCGTGGAGAATCTCCAGCGCCGCGTTGAATTTGCTCTTGGAGGCGAAAAACCGGAACCCAGGGAAGCGAGAAAAGGACAAGGAAGCGAGCGTTGCGGCGGAACGGGAAAAATACGAGGAGATATTCGGCCGCTACGCCGGCCCCGATAGGATCGTCGACGTTTTTTGGAAAGGCAAAAAACTCAAGACGAAGATCGAAGGGATCGAAGCCACCCTTATCCCGGTCGGAGGGACGAGATTCAAGGTCGTAAAAGAGATTTTATTCTTGAAGATCGATATCGCGAAATTCATGGGACTCGACGGCTTCTTTATCGATTTTCGAAAATCGCGAGAGGGACAATGGCATGCGGTTCCTGTATTCAGGATCGGCGATTCGGAGGCCGGCTATATGATGTTCGACAAAGTACTCCCCTCCCAGGTCCCTGACATATTCCGGACCTATTTGGGCACCTATCTCCTCAGTGAAGAAAGCCGGAAGCACGTCGTCTATCTCTTCCCCGAACGATTTCAATTAAAACTCGCCGACGACTGGTTGACCGGATTCTACAAGGGACCCATTCTGTCCGGCAAGGTCGTACTGAAACCGGCGAGCGATACGCAAGCCGTCGTCTGCGGATCGGGCGACACGGTCGTCATCCAGGACGGCAAGCTGTCCTTCATGGGGCTTGTCTACGAAAAAAGCGAATCGCTGAAAAGGGTAGGGTGGTAGGACTTTGCTTTTTCCGCGGGATGGCGAATTCCCCCTCCGGACGATGAATTTACCCTCCTGGATATTCCGGG
>DQHV01000338.1:3506-15584 GCA_003524335.1 Candidatus Aminicenantota bacterium
TCAACTTGACATCCGACGACACTGCAATTTATCATCCTTCACGATGGGATGAGGGAAAATTGACTCATGAACACTCATCCAGCAAGCGCAGCCAAAAAGGAAATGCTTATCCTTGAGGGTGGGAACTCTGGACGTGCCTATTCACCGGATCGTAGACTAGATAAAACCGTCGGATTTTCTCCTGCCTGAGAATCCCGGGCGGTCTATTTCAAAAAGCCTTTGCGCTCGAGCAGGGGTTCGACCTTGGGCTCCCGGCCGCGGAACCTCTTGTAGAGCGCCATGGCGTCCTCCGAACCGCCCTTGGCCAGGACGTTCTCCCGGAAGCTCCTGGCCGTCGTCGGATCAAACAAGCCCGTCTCTTTGAAAGCCTGGAAGGCGTCGGCGTCGAGCACTTCGCTCCATATGTAGCTGTAGTATCCTGCCGAATAGCCGCCGCTGAAGATATGCTGAAAGTAGGGGCTGCGGTAGCGGACGACGATCTCCGGGATCAACCCGATCTTCTTCATGGAGGCATTCTCAAAAGCCACAGCCTCCTGCTCCACCGGCTCGGACAGCGCGTGCCAGTCCATATCGAGGTAGCAGGCGGCCATGTATTCGACGGTGGCGAACCCGAGGTTGAAGAGGGCTGCCTTTTTGATCTTGTCTAAGAGCTCCTGCGGAATGGGCTCCCCGGTCTGATAGTGCCTGGCATAGACCTTGATGACCTCAGGGTCGCCGGCCCAATTCTCCATGATCTGGGAGGGTAGCTCGACGAAGTCGCGCGGCACGTTGGTCCCGGAGAGCGACTCGTACGTCACGTTAGAAAGCAGGTCGTGAAGGGCGTGGCCGAGCTCGTGGAAGAGCGTCAGCGCTTCCTCGAACGTTATGAGGGAAGGCTTCTCCGCCGTCGGCTTGGTGAAATTCCCGACGTTGAAATTGATGGGTGTAACCTTGCGGCCCTCCCGGACGGACTGCTCCCGGATTGAGCCCGACCAGGCGCCCCCGCGTTTGGAAGGCCGCGGGAAATAGTCCGTGTAGAGGATTCCGACATGAGTTCCATCGGCCTCCTTGACCTCGAAGACCTCGACGTCGGGGTGATAGACGGGGATGTCGGTGCGCGGCTCAAACCTGAGCCCCCAAAGCTTCCCGGCCACGTCAAAGGCGCCCTGGCGGACGGTCTTGAGCTCGAAGTAGGGACGCAGGACCTCGTCGTCGAGCTCATATTTCGCCTTCTTCAGCTTCTCGGCATAGTACCACCAGTCCCAGGGCTCGAGCCTGAAGTTGCCGCCTTCCTTGTCGATCAGGGCTTGAAGGTCCCTTGCTTCTGTCTTGGCCATGGCCAGGGCCGGCCCCCAGAGCTGGTCGAGGAGCCTTCGGACCCCGGCCGGCGTCTTGGCCATGTTCTCCTCGAGCACGTAGTCGGCGTGCGTTTTGTAGCCGAGAAGGGCGGCCCGTTTGACGCGCAGGGCGGCGATCTTGGCCAGAACGGCCTTGTTGTCGAACTCATTGGCGTTGTCGCCGCGGCTGATGAAGGCCCGGAATAGTTTCTCGCGCAGGTCGCGGCGCGCCGAGTACTGGAAGAAGGGAATGCAGCTCGGCTTATGGAGGGTGAAGACCCACTTTCCGTCCAGACCTTTAGCCTTGGCCGCTTCGGCGGCAGCCGTGACGACATCCTGTGGCAGGCCGGCCAGATCTTCCGTCTTCTCCAGGACCAGCATGAACCCGTTGTCCTCCTTGAGGACGTTCTCGCCGAACTTGACCGTGAGGACGGCCAATTCTTCATTTATCTTGCGAAGCTCGGCCTTCTTGGCTTCATCAAGGGCGGCGCCGCCGCGCACGAAGGTCTTGTATGTCAACTCTAAAAGCCGGGCCTGCTCGGGGTTGAGGCTCTGCTTGTCTTTTTCCTTCCAGACCGCTTCGACGCGGCGGAAAAGCTTGTCATTGAGGGCGATGTCGTCATCGTGCTTGGCCAGGATGGGCGCAACCTCGGCTTCGATCTTCTGGAGCTCCTCGTTCGTGTTGTTGTCGGTCAGGGCATAGAAGACGTTGTTGACCTTGGTGAGAAGTTCGCCCGTTCGCTCGAGAGCTTCAATCGTGTTGGCGAAAGCCGGGGCCTCGGCGCTCGCGGCTATGGCCTCGACCTCCTTCTTTTGTCGGGCTATGCCTTCCTGAAAGGCGGGCATGTAGTGGGCCTCTTTGATCTCGGGGAATGGCGGCGTCCCGAACGGCGCCGTCCATTCCCAGAAAAATNNCGGCCGCCGCGACCGGCTTCGGCTCCTGTTTTTTGGCGCAAGAGAAAAACCCCAGTATCAAGACGAGTGCAATACCCAAATAAAATAGATTCTTCTTTCTCATTATTCTTAGACTCCTTTTCATCCAATGATGACAGACCACAAGCAAAAGCCGGCCAATCCGGAGAGAAGGTATTTTGCCCCAAACTTGGGCTCCTAGCAATATCCCACCGAATAAAGCAAGCATCTTGCGGATGATGATTATGCTGGGCAATANNGAGCGGGCTGACGAATCCCATACCCAAGCCTTAACGGCTTTAAAAACCTGAGCGGGAGCGCTGACATTCCCAAATTGCCCGTTCGATGGTGCTTTTTGGATCAGAATACCTGGCCGGCGCTGCCGCTTTTAAGGTAGAGGGCCAGGATCCGGAAAAGCATCAGGATAATTCCGCCGGCCATGACCAGGGCGTAAACGGTCAGGAAGACGAACTGGAGCAGCGACTTTCTCCGGGAGGTGTCGAGGGGGAAAAAGAGGTCGGTCACGGTCTTGCCGAAGAGGATGATCAGAAGGATGATGCCCACGGCGGAGCGATAAAAGTATTTTGACGCCTCTTGAAGCGAGACGCTCTGCATGAAGATCAGCGGAAAGATCAGCCAGGCCGTCACGGCCCAGACAAACACGGAGAAGGCGATCTTCCTGAATTTGGGGGAAGCTATGAGCAACAGACCCGGCATAAATCAAGCATACCCGTCTCCGTCCGCCGGGTCAATGATTTTGCCGGGGCGTCCGAGCGAAAAAGACGCTGAGGGCAAAAACAAGCAGGACGGCATCGGTCAGGATCAGGGATAGATCGGCCCGGCGGCTGAGGCTTCCGAAACAGCCGCAGGACGTGTCGATGCCGCGGGCGAGGGCCAGGGCGACCAGACCGATGAACCCGAGGAGCAGGAGAGAGATAAGGAGGGCGCTCGAACGTTTGAAGACGCCGATGATGAGAAACGCACCGCTCAAAACCTCTACCCAAGGCAGCACGATGGCGATGATGAACGCCAGGCCGGGCGGGACCACCTGGTAGTTTTTGATGCTCTGGGCAAAACCGAGGGGATCGGCGATCTTCAGCGCTCCGGCCCAGATGAAGACACCGCCCACGATAACCCCGAAGAGAAGGAGCAGCCACCGGTTGCGAATCATGGCGATCTTTCCTCAGGGAGTCCGGCCGCGCTCCATTCCGCCCAGCCTCCGGTAAAGATCCGGATGTCATTATATCCCCTGTCATGGATGATCTTGGCCAAGGAGATGCTCGTCTGGCAGTCTCCGCCTTCGCAATAGATGACCAGGGTTTGCGCACCCGGGAAATCGAACGTTCCCGTGCCTTCCGACCCGGGACCTGTTTTCCTGGACCGCTGCAATCTGTCCAGAGGAACGTTCAGAGCGCCGGGGATGTGCCCGGCCGCAAAATCTCCGCGGCCGCGGCTGTCGATGAACAGCAACCCTTCCGCCCCCTGCGTCCTCTGGGCGAACAGGTCCTCGGTTTCGGCCAGGGTGATGAACCGGATTCCCGCGTATTCCCGGCGTTCGATGAAACCCTCCCGGAACTCGCCGGCCGCGAACCGGCGGAGGAGCGGGAAATGGACGGCCGCACCGAGGACGGCGCTCAGGACGATGATGAAGAGGATCCCGCGGATGAGACTTCTCATTTCAACATGATCAAGGAAACAGGGTCTTGTACTTGGCCAGGCCGGCGCGCAGGATTTCGAGACCGCGCTTGATCTTGTCAACCTCGATAACATGGGCCAACCGTACCTCGTTCAGCCCTTTCCCCGGCGTCGCATAAAACCCGGCCGCCGGCGCGACCATCACGGTCTCTCCATCGAGGTTGAACTCCGTCAGCATCCAGGCGACGAAATGATCGCAGTCCTTAATCGGCAGCTTGACGGTGATGTAGAAGGCGCCCTGCGGCTTATAGGCAACGACTCCGGGAATGCTCTTGAGCCCTTCGTACAGGACATCGCGGCGCCGCTGATACTCCTCTTTTACGGGCCGGAAGTAGTCCATGCCCATGCGGTAGGCGGCCAGGGCGGCCTGCTGCTCGACGCTCGGCGGGCAGAGCCTGGCCTGGGCGAAACGCAGCACAGCCTGGTAGGCGTCGCAATTCCGGGTGATGATGCAGCCGATGCGGGCCCCGCAACAGCTGAACCGCTTGGAGATGCTGTCGACGACGATGGCCCGGTCCGCGATGTCCCCGAACTCGAGGATGCTCTTGTGGACGGCCCCGTCATAGATGAACTCTTTGTAGACTTCATCACCGATGAAGAAGAGGTTCCGTTCCTTGACGATGGCGGCGACGCGTCCGAGCTCCTCTTCGGTATAGACAGTCCCTGTCGGGTTGTTCGGCGAGCAGAGAAGGATGGCTTTTGTCCGCGGCGTGATCTTGGCCTCGATCTGGGCTCGCGGAGGCAGGCGGTAGCCGTCGTCGACGCTCAAGGTCAGGGGGACAATCTTGATAGAGGCAAGCGAGGCGTAGCCGTTATAGTTCGTGTAGAAGGGCTCGGGGATGATGATCTCGTCGCCGGGATCGGCCACCGCCGCGAAGGAAAAAAGGATGGCCTCTGAGCCGCCCGTGGTGACGACAACGTTATTCGCGTCAAGCGGGATGTTGTATCCCCCGAAGTAATCGGCGATAGCCTGGCGCAGCTCGAGGAAACCTTGGGCCGGCCCGTAGGCCAGGACGGGATCGCTGAAGCTGTGGAAGGCCTCGATGATGGGCTTAGGGGTCGGGATGTCGGGGTCGCCGATGTTCAGGAAATAGACCTTGATACCCCTCTTCAAGGCATCGTCGGCATAGGGTTTGAATTTCCGGATAGGGGAAGCCTGGATGGTACGCCCTCGGTAGGAGATATCCATCTATGAATGCTCCTTTGGAGATATTATGACCCCCTGATTATGGGGCAAAGGCGGGTTTTTGTCAAAAATGCCGGGGCCTCCCCGCCTTGCCAAACCCCTTCGATTTTGCTATGTTTGCCCCAAGACGAAAAGTCCATGCTGAAAGACCCGTCCGCCCTGATCATCCGGAAAAAAGCCTGGGACGGCTACGTCCTCCTCGAGTTGAGATCGCCCCGGGTGGCGCGCCGGGCGAGACCGGGGCAATTCCTGATGGTCCGGGTCAGCGGCCAGCCCTATCCCCTGTTGCGGCGGCCGCTGAGCATCCACGCCCGTGACGAGGACAGCGTCGAGATCTTCTTTGCCCGGGCGGGTCTGGGAACGGCGATCCTGGCCGACAAAAAGCCCGGAGAAACGCTCGACATCCTCGGGCCCCTGGGAAAAGGGTTCGTCATTCCGGGGGTGACGAAAGGGAAGAAGTTCTGTTTGCTCGGGGGCGGCCGGGGGATCGCCCCGCTCTATTTCCTGGCGCAGGAGCTGCGGGCGAAAGGCGGCCATCCCCGGGTCTTCTACGGAGGAAAGACCGAGGCCGACCTGCCTCTCCTCCAGAAATTCGCGGCCCAAAAGATGGAGGTTTTTGTCTCTACGGACAACGGTTCGGCCGGCTTCCCCGGGCTGGTCACGGCCATGCTCGAGAGGGACCTGGTTCAGTCTGCCCAGCCAGCCCTGATTTTCGCTTGCGGTCCCGACCCGATGATGAAGAGGACCGCAGAGATCGCGGCGGAGCGCAAGATCCCGGCCCAACTCTCCCTCGAATCGATCATGGGCTGCGGGATCGGGGCCTGCTGGGGATGCGTCCGAAAAATCCGAAAAGGCCGCGCCGCCGAGTGGGTCAAAATCTGCGAGGAGGGACCTGTGTTTTCGGCGAGCGAGGTTGTCTGGGAAGAATGATAGAATGAAAAGAATCGGGGCGACCGACCTTGCCGTCGATTTGGGCTTCCTGAAGCTCCGCAACCCGGTGCTCGCGGCCAGCGGCACGTTCGGCTACGGCCTCGAGTTCAAGCCCTTCGTCGACCTCGATAAGCTGGGCGGCATCATCGTCAAAGGCCTCTACTTCAACCCGCGGCCCGGGAATCCGCCGCCGCGCCTGGCCGAGTCTCCGAGCGGACTGATTAATTCGATCGGATTGCAGGGCATCGGCGTCCGGGCGTTCTGCGAAAAGGTCCTCCCTCAGCTCCAAGGCCTGCAAACGCCCGTCATCGTCAACGTCTGTGGGGAAACCGATGAGGAGTACGCGGCCGTCATCGATTTCCTGAACAAAAACCGGAGGATCGCCGCCTACGAGCTCAACATCTCCTGCCCGAACGTAAAGGAAGAGGGGCGCTGCCCGGCCCTCAGCCCCGAGCACACTTTCTCGCTCGTCAAGCTCGCCAAGCAGTCGAGCCGGCGCCCGCTCATCGTCAAACTGTCCCCGAACGTGACGGACATCGTGAGTGTCGCCCGGGCGGCCGAGGAAGCGGGAGCGGACGCCATCTCCCTCATCAACACGCTCCTGGCCATGGCCGTCGATATCGAGACCCGCCGGCCCCGGCTGGCCAACACGTTCGGCGGGTTGAGCGGACCGGCCGTCAAGCCCATCGCCCTGCGGATGGCCTACCAGGTGGCTTCGAGGATCAGGATCCCGGTCATCGGGATGGGGGGAATCATGACCGGACAGGACGCCCTCGAGTTCCTCATCGTCGGCGCCAGGGCGGTGGAGGTCGGCACGGCCAATTTTGTCGATCCTGGAGCGTCGCTCCGGATCGTCAAGGAAATCCAGGACTATTGCCGGGACAAAAGCATTTCCAGGGTCGAGGACATCATCGGCACGCTGATGACCGAATAATCAAGTATCGCGAGGAGAGGATGGACCCGAAAGAAAGAATCATCATCGCCCTCGATGTGGGGACAAAGCATGAGGCCCTGGCCCTGGCAGAGGCGCTCAAGGACGCCCGGGTTGTCAAGATCGGTATGGAGCTGTTCACCGCCGAGGGGCCGGCGCTCCTCGAGGAAGCCNNCGGGCAGCCCAGGAGGAATCCGCCAGGACGGGAAAACAGAGGCCGATCCTCCTCGGCGTCACGGTCCTGACAAGCCTCAAAGATGAGGAGCTCCGCCGGATCGGCTTTGCCCACGCCGTGGCCGAGCAGGCCCTCAGGCTCGCCTTTCTGGCCAGGGACTCCGGCCTGGACGGAGTCGTCTGTTCCCCCCACGAGATCGAAATCATCAAGAGAGAATGCGGCGGCGATTTCCTTGTCGTTACTCCCGGTATCCGGCCCGCCTGGGCGGCGGCCCAGGATCAGAAGCGGATCATGACTCCTGCCGAGGCCATCGGCAAGGGGGCGGATTACCTGGTCATCGGCCGGCCCATCACTGGGGCGCCCTCGCCCCATGAGGCCTTTCTCAGAGTCCTTGCCGAACTGGAAGAGTCTTAGTTCTTACTTTCTTATCAGAAGAACGCCATCACTCCGCGGATGGCGAAGGCCGCTCCGAGTATGATCCCCACAACGGCCATCAGCACGATAGCGACCACGAGGCTGACGACAAAATAGCCCGTGACCTTCTCTTTGGGGGTCCCCATGAGCTGCTTCGTCAACCCTAGATACAGGAGGTAGAGTCCATACAGAGAGCCCAGAATGCCCAGGATTCCCAGTGCGGGGATGAGGTTGAAGATGCCCATGATCCAGACAGGTGTCATGGAGTAGACGGCCAGCTTCATGGCCAGAGGAAGGCTCTGGGTGGAGGAGAAGTTCGGCGCCAAGGCGTTGATGATAAACCCGAGCGCGTAGACGGAGACCAGGCTGAGGATATAAGAAAAAATGGCATAGAGAAGTGCCCGCGTCGTCCAGCTCCCGCCCGCATAGGGGATGCGGAAACCCAGCACGGCCCAGCCGAGGAACTGGGCCGCGGCCGGAATGGCGGCCAGGATGACGGCGTACTGGGTGAAAAGCTGCTGGATCGTCGTAGGCTCATCCTTAATCTTGGTCCATTCGTCGTTGGGCTTAAGAAGGATTGCCTGCACTTTTGAGACCAGATTCATAACGCGCCTCCTTGGTTGAGAATGGGCTAACTATAATATGTATCGGGGTGTTTAGTCAATGCGAAATTTGGGAGGGGCGAGGATAAGGGGAAGGAGTGGAGGCGCGGGGCGGACTCGAACCGCCGAATCGAGGTTTTGCAGACCTCTCCCTTAGCCTCTTGGGTACCGCGCCTTTTCGTTCATAAGGACGTTCGTAGAGCGGGCGATGGGATTTGAACCCACGACCTTCTGCATGGCAAGCAGACGTTCTACCCCTGAACTACGCCCGCGTCGGGGTTATACTGGTTAAGCTCTGTAAAACTAACAGAAAGCAGGAATTGTGTCAATACGAGAGGAGAGCGGAGAGGGGACGAAAGCCTATTTGCCCTGGACCGTCTGTCCCTTGACGATGGAATCCGAGCAGGAAAGGACCTTCACGGTCGCGGTCCTCTTCCCCACATCGATGACGACCGAGTTGCCGACCCCGATCTGCGGCAAGTCCTCCCGGACCTCGAGCGTCTGGGGGTTCCGGATCCTCTTGTAGATCGTCAGCTGCTGGCCGACCTGGATCCCGGCCTCTTCGCCGATGTCGATGATGGCCCAGCCTCCGGACCCGATCTGGTTGTAATCTCTCTCCAGATAGACGATCGTGCCGGTCGGCCCGGTTACCCCCTCGGCATAGGCCTCATACCCGATGTCTTTTCCCAGGAGAGTCTCTTCCTCTTCAAAAGGCAGAAGATAACTCCCCACCGTAAGCCGCCCGCAGGACTTCTCGATCCTGGCCACAGCCCGATTCTCTTCCAGGAAAACGACGTGGGCACGGCCCCGCTTGTTCGCCAGATACCCGAAATCCCCGATGCGGGCGCCGATCTCGACGACCAGGAACACCTGTCCTATCTCGAGGCCGTCCTGCGTTCCCTTATTCAAGAAGACGATATCCGAATCCGAGAACATGACTTTCTCGTAGCCCTTCTCGGCCGCAGTGATCCTCAGGTCGGGGAGATCCCCTTCATAGATAAAGAGCGAGCAGTAGAGGTCGACCTCCGCGATGACGGGATAGGCCTCCCGGAAAATCTTGGCCCGCTCGATCTGGTGCTGGACCTGCTCTTGGTCGTCGGAAACGATCTGAGCGGTTGCGGGCACGAAAAAGGCCGCCACCAGAGTCACCATTAGGAAAACGAAAAGAGCCCGGTTTCGGGGAAATTGTCTCATCTTGGCTCCTTTACCTCACGATCATCTTACCTGTTTTTTCATTATAGACAGCGGTTTATGGGCTGTCAATAAATTAATTTCAGACGACTTGACAGCCGCCTGCCTTCTCTTTAACATAAAAGTCAGCCGTCCCAACGATTTAGTCGCAGGAGGGAGAAGGAGGTTCGAAATGAATAAGAAAGAAACCATCACCCGGATGTCCAGGGAGGCAGGGATCACGGCCCTCCAGGCTGCCAAGGCGCTATCGTCGCTGCTGGAGGGGGTCAAGGGCACCCTGAAAAAGGGAGGGAAGGTCACTTTTTCCGGATTTGGGAGCTTCGAAGTCAAGCAGAGAAGAGCCCGCAAGGGCCGGAACCCCAAGACCGGCGCCGAAGTCGCCATCCCGCCGAAAAACAGGGTCAAGTTCAACCCGAGCAAGAGCCTCAAGAATTCCCTCTGATCCGTACCCTCGCCCCATTGGACAAGCAGGTACAAATCCTCTAGAATAACGTCTTTCTGAAACCGTTGAAGCGCCGCAAAGTCAGAATCGCCCTGCTCTTCGGCGGCCGCTCGGCCGAACACGAAGTCTCCCTGGCCTCGGCCTCCGCTATTTATAAGAACCTCGATAGAAACCGGTACGCCGTGACCTCCATTTTCATCGACAAGGCAGGGCGATGGCGGAGGGTCGGCTCGCCGCTCCTCCCCCCCGAGAAGCTTCAGAACGGGCCCTCTTCTTCCTTTCTCCCCTGGGAGGCGTTCCCCTCGCTGCCGCGGCGGGTTCGGGCCGACGTCTATTTTCCCGTCCTCCACGGGCCCTATGGCGAGGACGGGACCATCCAGGGCCTCCTCGAAATGGCCGACGTCCCCTATGTAGGAGCGGGTGTGCTCGCCTCGGCGTCCGGGATGGATAAGGCGGTGATGAAGGTTCTCTTCGCCGACCGGAACCTGCCCATCGTCCGGCACCGGGTTTATGTGGATGTCGAGTGGCAAAAGTCCCGGAAGGCCATCCTCGACCTGATCGGGAAGGAATTCCCGCTCCCCTTTTTTGTCAAGCCGGCAAACCTCGGGTCGAGCGTCGGCATAAGCAAAGTGAAAAACCGCGGCGATACGGAACGGGCCCTTGCCTGGGCCTTCCGCTACGACCGGAAGGTCATCGTCGAGGAGGGGATAAAAGGCCGGGAGATCGAATGCAGCGTCCTCGGGAACGATGAGCCGCGCGCTTCGCTCCCCGGAGAAGTCATCCCCTACCGGGAGTTCTACGATTACCGCGATAAATACCTGGACGGCAAAACGCGGTTCCGCATCCCGGCCGACCTTCCCGCCGCCGTCGTCCGGAAGGTCCAACGGCTGTCCGTCGAAGCCTACCTGGCCGTGGGATGCTCGGGGATGGCCCGGCTCGACTTCTTCCTGGAGGAGGGCACGGGAAAGCTTTACGTGAACGAGATCAACACGATACCCGGTTTTACCGAAATCAGCATGTACCCCAAGCTCTGGGGAGTGAGCGGGGTCCCCTTCGGCCGGCTCATCGAGGAACTCATCCGCCTGGGCCTCGAAAGGCATCGCCGGAAAAAGCGCTGCCTGGATAGACTGGCCAGATGAGGATCCTGGGGATTGACCACGGCGATGTCCACATCGGCCTCGCCTTGAGTGATCCCCTGGAGCTCACCGCCCAGCCCCTGGGCCAATATCATCTCCGTGGAGAGGCCGAGAACAAAGCCTACTTCTGCGATCTCATCCGCCGGCAGGAGGTGGGCGAGATCGTGGTCGGGTTCCCTTTGCGTATGGACGGGAGCTCAGGAACACGGGCCGAGAAAACGCGCGGATTCGCCGCCTGGCTGGAGAAGACCTCCGGGCTTCCGGTCGTTCTTTGGGACGAGCGACTGACCACCCGGCAGGCGATCGGCATCATGCACGAACAAAAAATCCGGACCAAGGCCAAACGAACGGTCGAACACCAGATCTCCGCCATCCTTATCCTCCAGGCCTACCTCGATTCTCGCCGCCGCCACAGCCATGATCCTCAAGATCGTTAAGACCGGGTTCGCCCTCGCCTCGATCGCCCTCTTCGCCCTGCTCGTCTGGCTGGCGGTCTCACTCTACAGTCCGCGCGCTTTCACTCCCGGGGAGGTATTCGTGGAGGTCGAGAAGGGGATGGGGGCGAGCGCCGTGGCCCGGCTTCTGGAGGAAAGAGGGATCATAAGCTCCCGCCATTCCTTCATCATGAGTTACCGGCTCTTTTTCCATCCTCGAAAGATCAGGGCGGGTGAGTATGCCCTGACTTCTCCCCTGAAGGCTAAAGAGGTCCTGGATATTCTGGTCAAAGGAAAGGTCTATCTCCATGCCGTGACCGTCCCCGAAGGGCTGACGGCCCAAGAGATCGCCCCGCTCATCGTCCCTTTTCTAGACGGCGGACAGGACGGTTTCATGGCGGCGTTCCGCGACGTCGGGATCATCGGCCCGATCGACCGCGAGGCGAACAACCTGGAGGGATATCTTTTCCCCGAAACGTATTCCTTCCCCAAGTCTATTTCCTCCACTGACGCCGTCGCGGCCATGGTCGGCCAGTTCCGGGAAGCGTTCAGCGGCGCCTGGACGGCGCGCGCCGAATCAATCCGGATGAGCATCCGCCAGGTGGTGACCCTGGCCTCGATCATCGAGAAAGAAAGCTCGGTCGCCGAGGAAAATAAGCTGGTCTCTGCCGTGTTCCATAACCGCCTGCGGATCGGGATGAAGCTCGACTGCGA
>DQHV01000008.1 GCA_003524335.1 Candidatus Aminicenantota bacterium
GCAATGAGCTCGACCTGAAAGCGGTGGGTTCTTTTCCTGCGAGAGCTACGTTTTAAAAACCAACCGCTTTCAGGTCGAGCTCATTGCCAACCTGGACAAAGTCCCCGAGGCCGGCGCCCTCCTTGTTTGTTCCTGGCCCAAGCCAAAAGCGGGCTCGGGTTTTCCCGCCCGGGTTTTTGCGATCATCCCGTAGCGGGATAGAGTTCAAGAAGCTCGAAGATGAGACTCACCCTTATCGACTGGCTGGTCGTGGCCGCCTACTTTGCCTTTAACCTGGCCATCGGACTCTACTACCGCAAGAAAGCGACCCGGAGCGTCAGCGATTTTTTCGTCGGCGGGCGCAAAGTCGTCTGGTGGCTGGCCGGCACCTCGATGGTGGCGACCACCTTCGCCGCGGATACGCCCCTGGCCGTCACCGGACTCGTTGCCCGGAACGGCATCGCCGGCAACTGGATTTGGTGGAGCATGGCCCTGAGCGGGATGATGACCGTTTTTTTCTACGCCCGGCTCTGGCGCCGGGCCGGTGTCCTGACCGACGTCGAGTTCGCCGAAATACGCTACAGCGGAGCGCCGGCCAGGTTCCTGCGCGGCTTCCGGGCGCTCTACCTGGGACTTCCCATCAACCTCATCATCATGGGCTGGGTCAACTTGGCCATCGTCAAGATTCTGATGCTCATCCTCGGGCTGACAAAAGTCCAGGCGCTCGTAGTCGCCGTCGGCATTATGTTTATCACGGCCTCCATCTCAACCCTCAGTGGCCTCTGGGGCGTCCTGGTCACCGACCTCTTCCAGTTCGTCCTCAAGATGAGCATGGTGATATTACTAGCCGTTTTCGCGGTCAAATCCATCGGCGGCATGAGCGGTCTCGTCACCGGGATCCGTTCCGTGGAACAGGCTCGAGGGGCGACCGGGTCACTCTTGTCATTTGTCCCCGACATCAATTCAACCTGGATGCCGCTGATCACGTTCTTTGTCTACATCGGCGTCAACTGGTGGGCCTCCTGGTATCCGGGAGCCGAACCGGGCGGCGGCGGGTTCATCGCCCAGCGGATCCTCTGCGCCAAGGATGAGAAACACTCGCTCCTGGCCACCCTCTGGTTCAACCTGACTCACTACGCTCTCCGTCCCTGGCCCTGGATCCTGGTCGCCCTGGTCGCCGTCGTCAAGTTCAACAATGACCCGGCTTTTGCCGCCGACCCGGAATCCGGCTATATCCGGATCGTCATGACCGACCTCCCGGTGTCGCTCCGCGGGCTGATGATCGCCGCCTTCGCCGCCGCCTATATGTCCACCATCGGGACTCAGCTCAATTGGGGCGCGAGTTATCTGGTCAATGATTTCTACCGGCGATTCCTCGTTCGGGGCCGCGGCGAGAAACACTACGTCACCATCTCTCAATTCACGACCATGCTGCTGATGTTCCTGTCCGCGGTCGTCACCTTCTTCATGGGGTCGATCGCCGACGCCTGGAAGTTCATCATAGCGCTCGGCGCCGGGACAGGGCTCGTCTATCTGCTGCGCTGGTTCTGGTGGCGGGTCAACGCCTGGAGCGAGGTGGCGGCCATGATCGCCGCCTTTGTAACCTCGTTGACGGTGCAGTTCGGTTTTCGGCTCAATGAGAGCGATCCGAAAGAGTTTGCCTATATCGTTTTGGCCACGGTATCTGTGACCACAATTGTATGGCTGTCCGTCACTTTTCTCACGAGGCCCGAGCCGAAGGAAACCTTACTCGCTTTCTACCGTCGGGTCCGGCCGAGCGCGGCGCTCTGGGGTCCGATCGCCAGGGAGGCGACCGATATCGTTCCTCAGAAGGACGGCTTATTCAACTTGATGGATTGGCTTCTCGGTGTGGCGATGATATATATGTTCCTCTTCGGGGCCGGAAAGATCATCTTCGGCCAGCTTTCGACGGGCCTTGTTTTCCTCGCCGTCGGCCTTGTCCTTGGCGCCGTCATCTACGGAGACCTGAATCGGCGCGGCTGGAAGGCCATTACCGAATAGCCGCAATGAAACATGGAGGCCTGTGATGGAGCAGACGATACTCTACCTTTCGAAGGCGGATGTGGAAGCCATCGATGTGCCGATGGACCAGATTATCGCCGCGATAGAGGCGATGTTCAGGGAGAAGGGGGAGGGCCGGGTGGAGATGCCGCCCAAGCCGGGCGTCCATCCGCGTCCGGATTCCTTCATCCACGCTATGCCGGCTTACATCCCCAGCCTGAAATCGGCCGGGATGAAGTGGGTGAGCGGTTTTCCTGAAAATATCAGGAAGGGTCTGCCTTACATCAGCGGCCTGATCATCCTCAACGACCCGGAAACCGGTATTCCACTTTCGGTCATGGACTGCACTTGGATCACAGCCAAGCGCAGCGGCGCGGCCACGGCCGTCGCGGCCAAATACCTAGCTCGTCCGGATTCTAAGATCGTCGGCATCCTCGGCTGCGGAGTACAAGGGCGAAGCAACCTGGAGGCGCTCAAGTTCCTGTTCCCCGTCGATCGAGTTATGGCCTATGATACGAACCGGGTCGCTCAGGAGCTTTATGCTGCCGATATGGCCAATAAATTAGGGATTGAAGTGCGACCTGTTAGGACGCCCCGGGAAGCCGTCTCCGGATGTGATCTGGTCGTCACGGCCGGCCCGATCCTCAAGACACCCCATGCCACTATCCAAGCCCGCTGGCTGGAAGAGGGAGCTTTCGCTTCACTGGTGGACTATGATTCCTATTGGCACAGGGATGCGCTTAAGGAAGCGGACAAGTTTTGTACTGACGATATTCCCCAGCTTGAGTATTACAAGACAATCGGATACTTTCAGGCTATCCCGCCGGTGTATGCCGATCTGGGTGAGCTCGTGGCGGGCCGCAAGCCGGGCCGCGAAAGCCCCCGTGAAAGGACGATAGCCTGCAACCTCGGCCTCGCTTTGGCCGACATGGCGACGGCGCCCCTGGTTTTCAAGCTCGCTGTCGAAAAAGGTCTTGGGACCCGCCTCCCGCTCTAGGCCAGAAGCAATCTTCCTCTGCCCAGTGGAGATTGCTTCGTCATTGCGTTCCTCGTAATGACCTATTGCCTAACGCGTTCAGATCAATATTTTACCTTCAAGTCCATGTTATAGAACATGAAGGACCAGATGTCCGTCAGCTGTTCTATGGCCTTGGTGATGTTGCTCGCGCCGTGTCCGGATTTGGTGTCGATCCGGATGAGAATGGGATTCTCACAGCTCTGCTTCTCCTGCATTGTGGCGGTGAACTTGAAAGAGTGGGCCGGCACCACCCGGTCATCGTGATCAGCCGTGGTGACCAGCGTCGCCGGGTAGCAAACGCCGTCCTTGATGTTGTGAAGCGGCGAGTAGGCATAAAGATACTTAAATTGCTCGGGATTGTCGCTCGACCCATACTCCACCGCCCAGCCCCAACCTACGGTGAACTTGTGAAAGCGCAGCATGTCCATGACACCCACGGCCGGAAAGGCGACCCTGTAGAGCTCCGGCCGCTGGGTCATACAGGCGCCTACAAGCAGCCCGCCGTTGGATGCGCCGGAAATGGCCAATTTATTCGAGGAGGTGTATTTCTCCTGGATCAGGTATTCGGCGGCAGCGCTGAAGTCATCAAAGACGTTCTGCTTTTTCTCCAGCATCCCGGCCTTGTGCCAAGCCTCGCCGTATTCACCGCCTCCCCTCAGGTTGGCCATGGCGTAGACGCCGTCGTTTTCGAGCAGGATGACGTTGGAGACATTGAAGTAAGGGGTGGAGCTGGCGTTGAATCCGCCGTAGGCATAAAGAAGGGTCGGACGCTTTCCGTCGAGCACGAGCCCTTTCTTGTGAACGATGAACATGGGGATCTTGGTCCCGTCTTTGCTCGCATAGAAGATCTGCTTGGCCTCATAGTCGTCAGGATTGAACTCGACCTCGGTCTTGCGGAAGACCTCGGAAGCTCCGGTCGGAATATCATATTTGTAGATGGTCGGGGGGTAGGTGAATGAAGTGAAAGTGTAGAAGACGAGGGTGTCCTCCTTCTTGCCGCCGAACCCGCCGGCTGACCCGAGCGCCGGAAGCGGGATCTCTTTCTCCTGGTTCCCGGCCAGGTCGTGCTGGTAGATGTGCGTGCTGGCGTCCTTGAGGTAGGAGGCAAAAATTTTGCCGCCGACGATACTGGCGCTGGTCATCACTTCGGGCTTTTCCGGGATGAGCATTGTCCAATTTTCCTTGGCCGGCTTCTTGGTGTCGACGAGCATAACCTTGTTGTTCGGGGCGTCCATGTCGGTTATGAGGACGAGCTTGTCCTCGAGGTTGTTAACCACGTAGGTGTTATTTTCAAACCCCTGGACGAGGGGCAGGAACTCGGATTTTATCGCTTTGAGATCTTTATAGTACAGCTCGTTGCCATAGGTCCCTTCGGAAATGGTTAGGAACATGTAGCGCTCATCTTCCGTGACATCCGCGTTATAGTAGCGGCGGGGATTGGCTGGGTCTTCGTAGACCAGCTTGTCCTCGCTCTGGGGAGTCCCGAGCTTGTGAAAGTACATTTTCTGATTCTCGTTGGCCGCGGTGAGTTCCTTGCCTTCCGCCGGTTTTTCGAACCCGGAATAATAAAAGCCGTCACCCTGCCAGGCGGCGCCGCCGAACTTGGTCCACTGGATGCGGTCCTCGAGCTCCTTGCCGGTCTCCACCTCCATGACCCTCATCTCCGTCCAGTCCGACCCGCCCTCAGACCGCGAATAGGCGGCATAGCGGTCATCGTTAGAGAATCCGGTCAGGAAAGCCCTGGTGGTTCCGTCCGGAGAAAGAGTGTTGGGGTCGAGGAAGACCCGGGGTTCGCCGTCCAGGCCCTTCTGGATGTAGATGACGCTCTGGTTCTGGAGGCCGTCGTTCTTCATGAAGAAATAATACTCTCCGATTCGGAAGGGCGCCGAATAGCGGGGATAATTGTAGATCTCGGTCAGCCGGGTGCGGATCGGCTCGCGGAAGGGGATCTTGGCCAGGTAATCGAAAGTGATCTTGTTCTCGGCCTCCACCCATTTCGCCGTCGCCTCGGACTTGTCGTCCTCGAACCAGCGATATGGGTCGGCGACT
>DQHV01000188.1:0-7793 GCA_003524335.1 Candidatus Aminicenantota bacterium
TGGCCTCGACCGATATGAGCCATTATGTCAGCCAGGAAACGGCCAGAGAAAAGGATTTCCTGGCCATCGAGCGGATCCTGGCGCTCGATGCTCTCGGCCTCTATGAGGTGGTCCAGGAGAAAGGCATCAGCATGTGCGGGTTCCAGCCGACGACGGCGGCCATCCTGGCGGCCAAGGAACTGGGCGCCGGCCGCGCCGACCTCATCCGGTATATGACTTCGGGTGAGACTTCCGGCGATTTCGACCGAGTCGTCGGCTACGCCGGGGTGCGCATTGTCTGATTGAATTTTTTCCCCCATAATGCTATAAAAAAACCTCAAGGTTCGATGTCACGAAATCTCATTCTCAGAGGGAAAGACAGGATCGTCCTGAACGCTACCGTCGAAAGCTACCTCAAGTACGGCCAGCCGGTGAGTTCCGGCGCCGTTGTCCAGAAGAGGGCCCTGCCGGACTCACCGGCCACCATCCGCAACATCATGGCCAAGCTCGAGGAGATGGGGTACCTCAGCCAGCCCCACACCTCGGCCGGACGTGTGCCGACGGATAAGGGGCTGAGGTTCTATGTCAACAGCCTGTTCGATGAAACACTCTTTTCCGACGACCTGCCCGTTCTCGAATCCCCTGCCCTGGCCCTCGAAAAGGGAGATTTCGCTTCCTTTCTTACACGGGTTACCCAGCTCCTGGCCGAGCAGTCCGACAACCTCGGGTTCGTGATCTCACCGCGCATCTCCAAGATGAACTTCCATCACCTCCGCATCATCAAGGTCTCCGAGGAGAAGGTCATGATCATCCTGATGACGACCTTCAACCTTGTCCTCACCGAGATCGTCGACTCCCATCACCATTTCACTCAACTGGAGCTGGACAAGGCCTCTCAGTACCTGAACCAACATTTTCGGGGAAAGAACCTGACCTTTGTCCGCGATTACCTGTTCAAGGAGTTGCCCCACTACAAGCTGAGCTATGAGAACGAGGTCAACAAGCTGACCGCCCTGCTCCGGGATTACATCCTCCAGGAAGAGAAGGAGAACCAGATCTATCTGCAGGGGACGTCCCGGCTCCTCGGCAAGGCCAACCTGTTCAACATGGACCGGCTTAAATCGCTCTTCCAGAATTTCGAGGAGAAGGTCAAACTGGCCAAGCTGCTCTCCGATTTCATCAGCCTGGATCGCGTCAAGGTCTTGATCGGAGCGGAATCGAACATCCCCGATATTTCCGATTGCGCCCTGGTCCTCTCTCATTACGGCTATAACAACCAGATCCTGGGCACCCTGGGGATCATCGGGCCAAAGAGGATCCCTTACCGGAGGATCATCCCGCTGGTCGACCGCGTGGCCAAGAGGCTCAGCCAGACGATCAGCCAAAGCCAATAGCGAGGTTCGCCATGTCACCAGACGATATCGAAGAGAACGGCAAGAAGAAGGCCGAGCCTTCCGTGGAGATCAATGGCCTTGAGGAGACCGCCGACGAGGTCGAATACGAGCCCATTGGAGAAGGGGACACGATCCCCGAAAAGAAGGACAAGGCCGGTCTCCGTCCCCACGGCGAAGAGGAAAAAGGGCTCAAACACAAGCTCAAGAAAAAGGAAGCCGAGATCAAGACGCTCAAGAAGGACCATGACGAACTCAAGGACAAGTACCTGAGGAAGCTGGCCGAGATGGAGAACCTGCGCAAGCGGTTCGAGCGTGAGCGGGCCGATTACCTGCAGTACGCGCTGAACGAGTTCCTCCGGGAAACGCTGGTCGTCCTGGACAATTTCGAAAGGGCCCTGAAAACCAGCGACCAGGCGGATGGCAAGAGCTTCCAGGAAGGGGTGGAGCTGATCTACCGCCAGTATCTTGACCTGATCAAGAAGAAAGGCGTCCGGCCGATCGATCTCTCCGACAAAAAATTCGATCCCGCCGTCCAGCAGGCCGTCCTGACGGAGGAGTCGGACGAGGTCGAGGAGCCCGAAGTCGCCGAGGTTCTGCAGCGCGGCTACTGGCTCCAGGACAGGCTGCTCCGTCCCTCCATGGTTAAAGTTCTGGTGCCAAGAAAGAGAGAAGGATCATGAGCCGGGTCATCGGAATCGACTTGGGAACGACCTTCTCCTGCATCGCCCATCTGGAGGGGGGAAAGCCCGTCGTCATCCGGAACCTGGAGGGTCAGGCGACGACACCGTCGGTTGTCTCCTTCACCTCCTCTGGAGAGCGCCTGGTCGGAAACCTCGCCCTGCGTCAGTCCATCACCAACCCGGAGAAAACCGTCTTCGCCGTCAAGAGGCTGATCGGAAGAAAGTACGATTCTTCCGAGGTCCTGGCCGCCCGGACGAAAATACCATACCAGCTCGGCACGGCTCCGAACGGGGATGTCGTCGTGGTCGTCGATGGGCACGAGATCACTCCTCAGGAGGTCTCGAGCATGATCCTGGCCTATCTCAAGCAGTGCGCCGAGGCCTTTTTCGGCGAGCCCGTCAAGGAGGCCGTCATCACTGTCCCCGCCCATTTCAACGATCATCAACGGCAGGCCACCAAGGACGCGGCCANNCTCGACGCCCGCGCCAATGCGACCGTCGCCGTATTCGACATGGGAGGGGGAACGTTCGACATCACCATCTTGGAAATCCAGGACGGTGTTTTTCATGTCCTGTCCACTAACGGCGACTCCTATTTGGGGGGGGAGGATTTCGATAACCGCATCGTCGAATGGCTCGTCGACGACTTCAAGAAGGAACATGACGTCGACCTGTTCCAGGACAAGCTGGCGTTGCAGAGGATCAAGGAGGCGGCCGAGCGGTCCAAGCGGGAGCTCTCCTTCACGCTGGAGAGCGATATCAACCTNNCCGCCAGCCGCGCGAGGACATCAACCCCGACGAGATCGTGGCCATGGGGGCCGCTATTCAGTCGGCCATCCTCAAGGGTCAACAGACCGAACTCGTCCTGCTGCTTGACGTCACTCCTTTCTCCCTGGGTATCGAAACGGAGGACGATACCTTCCAAAGAATCATCGATAGGAACACGACCATCCCGACGCGCAAGACGATGCCGTTTACGACAGTCGAGAACAACCAGGCCCGCGTGACCGTCCATGTTCTCCAGGGGGAATATCTCCAGGCTTCGAAGAACAAGTCTCTGGCCCGCTTCGACCTGGTCGGGATCCAGCCGGCGCCGGCCGGAATCCCCCAGATCGACGTCACCTTCGAAATCGATGTCGACGGTTTATTAAGGGTCTCGGCCAGCGACGTCGTTACGGGGATGAACCAGGAGGTCCAGGTCCGGGCGTCGTCGGGCCTCAGCAAAGCAGAGATCGAGGCCATCATCGAAAAAAACCAGATGCGGCCATAGCGCCGACCAAAGCAAATGACAAAGAGAGATTATTATGAGGTACTGGGGGTTGCCCGGACCGCACCCGCCGAGGAGATCAAGCGAGCCTACCGGCAGCTCGCCCTGAAACACCATCCGGACCGAAACCCCGGCAACAAGGAAGCGGAGGAAAGGTTCAAGGAGGCAGCCGAAGCCTACAGCGTCCTGGCGGATCCGGAAAGGAGGACAACCTATGACCGCTTCGGGTTGGACGGCCTGAGGGGCGAGGGCTTTAGCGGCTTTTCCGGGTTTGATGCCTCCATTTTCGGGGATTTTGAAGATATCCTGGGGAGCCTGTTCGGGTTTGGAGACATCTTCGGGGCCCGCGGCCGCCGCCGAAGTGCTTTTTCTCAACAGGGAAGAGATTTGGCCTTGGAGCTCGAAATCAGCCTGGAACAGGCGGCCTCCGGAGTCGAGAAGGAAATCAACCTCAACCGGGCGGAACACTGCCCGGAATGCCGCGGCTCAGGAGTTTCCCCGGGGACAAAAAAGACCGAGTGCCCGACCTGCCAGGGTCGCGGACAGGTTCGCTACCAGCAGGGTTTTTTCGCCGTTTCCCGGACCTGTTCGCATTGCCATGGGGCCGGCGAGGTCATCCCTTCCCCGTGTCGCAATTGTCATGGGTCCGGTCGAATTAAACAGAAGCAGAAGATCATGGTCAGAGTCCCGGCTGGGGTCGAGGACGGCAGCCGGCTGCGGTTCGAAGGACAGGGGGAGGCCGGAGGCGCCGGAGCAGCCCCCGGAGATCTATACATCGTGACCCGCGTGGCCAAGCATCCCTTATTCGAGAGGGAGGACAGCAACCTGTTCTGTCAGGTCTCCGTCTCCTTCTCGCAGGCGGCTCTGGGAGCTTCGATCGAAGTGCCCGGACTCGATCATGAATCCGAAGAGCTGAAGGTTCCGCCCGGCACCCAGACCGGAGCGGTTTTCCGGCTGAGGGGCCGCGGAATCAAGGACCTGCGCAGCCACAGGAAGGGAGATCTGTATGTGAAGGTGCAGGTGAATACACCGCAAAACCTAAGCAAGGACGAGAAGGCCCTCCTGCGGCGCTTGGCCGAGCTCCGTGGCGAGGACCTGGACAAGGCCGACCGGAGCCTAGTCGATAAATTAAAGAATATCGTCCATTAGAGAGCGGATTGACTTCGAACCATTTTCTCGTCAAGCAGAAGAACCTGCATCCGCCGTATGCTCTGCTTGACGAAGAAGAACATCATCATCTCTGCCGGGTACTGAGGATGGGACCGGGTGAGAAGGTTTGGCTCGTGGACGAGCAGGGGAGCTCCTACCGGGCCGAGGTGGAGGAGGTTGGACGGCGGCAAACCCGGCTGTTGCTCCGCGAGAGAATGGAGGCGTCGGACCGCAGACTCCGGCTTGTCCTGGCTCAGGCCCTGATCAAGTCCAAGACCATGGACCTGGTCATCCAGAAGGCGACAGAGCTCGGAGTCGAGGTCATCATCCCCGTCGAGGCCGCCCGGTCTGTGGTCAGGCTCGAGGAGAAGCAAGCCGGCAAACTCGTAAGATGGCGCAACATCGCCAGGGAAGCGGCCAAGCAGAGCCGGCGGTTGGAAATCCCGGTCATCCAGACTCCGCAGCCCTATTCTTCCTTCCTGGAAGCCCGGGACGAACCGAAAAGACTCATCCTCTGCGAGGACGGTGGGGTGATTTTGCGGGGTATCCTGGCCGTTGGACCCGCTCAGCCGGGCTATACCGGGGTTCCGGCCGTGGTTGTCCTCGTGGGTCCCGAAGGAGGATGGACCAATAGAGAGAAAGAGCAGGCAGTCGAGAAGGGCTTTGAAGCGGTCAGCCTGGGAAACCGCATCCTGAGGTCGGAGACGGCCGCCCTGGCCATTTTGGCCGCAATCTCCATCCTGTGGGGCAATTGACCATGTTTCTGCAGGGACAGAAGGTCGGGAAGTACGAGATCATCCGCTCGCTGGGAAGCGGAGGGTTCGGGTCCGTTTACCTGGCGCGGGACACCTGGTTGGATATCAAAGTCGCCATCAAGGTCCCCCATAAACAATCCGCCGAGCTCTTCAAGCTGCTTAAAGAGCCGCGCCTCCAAGCAGCGCTCAACCACCCCAACATCGTCCGCATGATCGCTGCCGAAAAAGAGAACAAGATCTTTTTTATGGTTATGGAATACGTCAAGGGCAGGACGCTGGAGAAGCTCCTGGAAAAAGAAAAGATCCTGGACTGTGATGCGGCCATCGATTTCATCAGACAGATCGGTCACGGAGTCGATCATGCCCACAAGAACAAGATCATCCACCGGGACCTTCGACCCTCCAATATCATGGTCTCCGAGGATGGGACGGCCAAGATAACGGATTTCGGGACCTCGGCCTGGCTGAACAACGTCCCTTATGCCTCGACCCGGATCGGCAGCCCGCCTTACATGGCTCCGGAGCAGTTCTTGGGAAAGGCAAGCTACCAATCGGATATCTATTCTCTGGGCTGCATTTTTTATGAGATGATCGTCGGCCGGCCGCCCATCTTCGACCCCGATCCCTTCAAGATCCTGGAGAAGGCGCAGCAGGGCAAGATCACGCCGCCCCGGCTCCGGAACAACCGGATCCCCCGCGATATCGACGGGATCATCATGAAGTGTCTTGCCTCCAAGGTCGAGGACCGCTACCAGAAGTCGTCCGAGTTCATCCACTCTCTGGCGGTGTTAAAGAAGAAGGAAGAAAAAACGACCGAACTTGAAGACATGCTGATCCGGATCCGGGCCAGAGAGCCGACCAAGAGCGAGCTCTGCTGGAACTGCCGCCGGCCC
This sequence comes from Candidatus Aminicenantota bacterium, assembly GCA_003524335.1. GTDB lineage: Bacteria > Acidobacteriota > Aminicenantia > Aminicenantales > UBA8522 > UBA8522. Next base: position 6,118 of record DQHV01000188.1, read on the forward strand.
CTTGCCCTAAAGAGCCGGCACTGCCCCCATTGCGGTGAGACCATATAACCTCTAGGGGCGATTGACTTTGGAAGCAAGGTTCGGATAACATTGGGTTGGCTTCTGATGTTTCAGAGAGACGACAAGGGACCCGCCGCCTTCTCTGAGGAGTCCTAGATGAGTCCTTTCAACGAGAATGGAAAAGTGTGGATGAACGGCCGGCTCGTGGCCTGGAAGGAAGCCAACATCCACATCGCCTCCCATGTCATCCACTATGGGAGTTCGCTGTTCGAGGGTTTTCGTGCCTACGAAACCCCCCCAGGGACGGCCGTCTTCCGCCTGGATGGACATCTCCAGCGCCTTTACAACTCCTGCAAGATGTACCGGATGGACGTCCCCTACACGATCGACGAGTTCAGTCGGGCCGTCCTCGAGACTGTCCGGGCCAACGGCCGTGGGTCCTGCTACATCCGGCCGATCATCTACCGCGGGTACAACACTCTGGGCGTAGACCCTTTTCCCAATCCAGTCGACTGCGCCATCCTCGTTTGGAACTGGGGCAAGTACCTCGGGGAGGAAGCCCTGGAAAATGGCGTCGATGTCAAGGTCTCGAGCTGGTGGCGATTGGCGCCGAACACCCTTCCCGCCCTGGCCAAGTCCGGCGCCAACTACATGAACTCCCAGCTCATCAAGATGGAGGCGCTGCTCGACGGCTATGCCGAGGGCATCGCTCTCAACATCCGCGGTCATATCAGCGAGGGGAGCGGCGAGAACATCTTTCTCGTCCAGAACGGCGCCATCTATACGCCTCCCTTGTCGTCCTCGGTGTTGCCGGGCATCACCCGGGATTCGGTGATGACGCTGATCAAGGAAATGGGAATGAGCCTGATCGAGGAGACGATCCCGCGGGAGCTGCTTTACATCGCCGATGAAGTCTTCTTCACCGGATCGGCCGCCGAGATAACGCCCATCCGTTCGATCGACAAGATCACGATCGGAACGGGGAAGCGCGGTCCCGTCGTCAAGAGGCTGCAGGAGGCCTTCTTCTCCTACGTCAAGGGCGCAAGGGAAGACACCTACCATTGGCTGACCTTTATCTGAGTGAGGTAGAGCATGGAAGTCGATGAACTGTTGAAAGTCGCGATCGAAAGGGATGCCTCCGACCTTCATCTCAAGGCCGGCAATCATCCCATCATCCGGGTTCATGGGACACTCATCCCTCTGACCGGGTTTCCCCGGCTGACCTCCAAAGACACGCAGGAACTGGGCGACCAGCTGATGACGGACTACCAGAAGGTCCGGCTCAAGGAGGACTTCGACATCGACCTGGCCTACAGCCTGCCCGGGTTCGGCCGGTTCCGGGGGAGCATCTTCCAGCAGCGGGGGTCAACCGCGGTCGCCCTCCGGATCATCCCGCTGGAGGTCAAAACGGTCCGGCAGCTCCTCCTTCCGGAGGTGCTGGAGAAGATCTCTCTGCTTCAGCGGGGGCTGGTCCTTGTGACCGGAACGACCGGAAGCGGCAAGACCACGACCCTGGCGGCCCTGCTCGATTTTATCAACACCCATCGCCGGGAAAACATCATCACTATCGAGGACCCGATCGAATACCTCCACAAGGACAAGAAGAGCACAATCAGTCAGAGGGAGGTGGGGATGGACGTGTCCAGTTTCTCCCGGGGCCTGCGGGCGACCTTGCG
>DQHV01000188.1:7899-8608 GCA_003524335.1 Candidatus Aminicenantota bacterium
ATGCAGACCTTCGACCAGTCCATCTTCCAGCTTTACCGGGACGGCTACATCTCCTTCGAGCAAGGCCTGCGCTTCTCCACGAATCCCGATAACTTCAAGCTCCGCGTCATGGGCATCCAGTCCACCCTGGACATCGCTCTCGAGGAAATGGAGCATGGGATGAGCGAAGTGGAGAGAGACGCGACGGAGGTTTCTGAAGAAGAAACCCCATGAGATCGCAGGAAATCCGGGAAGGTTTCCTCGACTTCTTCTCCCGGAAAAACCATAAGGTCGTCCCCAGTTCCTCGCTCCTGCCCAAGGACGACGCCACCATCCTGTTCACCAATGCCGGGATGAACCAATTCAAGAACATCTTTCTCGGGCTGGAGAAAAGGAGCTACCGAAGGGCGGCCTCGGCGCAGAAATGCCTCCGCGTCTCGGGGAAGCACAATGACCTGGAGCAGGTCGGGCGGACCAGCAAGCACCACACCTTTTTCGAAATGCTGGGAAATTTTTCCTTTGGTGATTATTTCAAAAAAGAGGCGATCTCTTACGCCTGGGAGTTTCTGACCAGAGAACTCAAGCTGGACAAGAGCCGCCTGTATGTTACGGTCTATACCGATGACGACGAGGCGGCCGATATCTGGCACCTTCAGGAGGGCGTTCCGCGGGAGCGCATCTTCCGTTTTGGTGAGAAAGACAACTTCTGGTCCATGGGGGATACCGGCCC
>DQHV01000223.1 GCA_003524335.1 Candidatus Aminicenantota bacterium
GTTTCAAAAAACGCTTCGGGAAGCCCTTCCCGAGAGGTAGCTTCTCTATACCCAACTTGCTCTGCAATTGAAAACAAATGCATCTAGAGGGTCGCCAGCAGCTTGGCGTCGCCGGTATAGAAAAGAGAGGTCGAGGCCCGCGGCAGAGTCACCGCGAATTCCGCCGCGTTCTTTGCCACTATCTTGTTTTCGAAGAGGTCATAGACGACTTCGGCGGACCGAGGCAGGCTGAACGTGCGCTTGCCGCCTCCGACTGTGTGCGCACCGAGAAGCTGGCGCGAAGCAAAGAGGACGTCTCCAGCATCGCTGTAAATGTGGACTCCGGAGAAGCGGGCGATGCCGCGGAGTACAGAAGCCGGGAGGTTGGGCGCTGCCGAATAAACCGAGGTCCATTCCGGGAAGGGCTTGACCGCAAACCCGGGCTTGCAGTTGCCCTGGGAATAGACGACCTGGCCGAGGACCCGCGCTTCGGGATCATCAATATGGAAAAGGGGGGCCAGCTTGGAGTTCGTCCCCCAGAACAGGTCCTGGTCGAGGCCCCTGGTGATCGGGTGGTCAAAATCGGTGATGTGGACGAGGGGCCCCCANNCATCCCGAACCGGAAGCCTGTGAGGTCGGTCATGTTCTCGAGCGATAAGTCGTCCTTGATCAGACCGGGAGCGAAGATCCAGAGGGATGTGCGCTGGTTGCGCCGGACCGCATTCTTGAGCGCCGCTCGCCGCTTCTCGTCCAGGCGGAAGACGTTCAAGAATATACAGAGCTTGTATGGCGGAAGCTTCCCTTCGAGGAGGTCCTGGAGCAGGTAGACATCGAAGGGCGCGCCGAGCCGCGGCAGGCCCCAGAGCCGCTGCTGGAAGATGAGGGGGATGTCGAGATTGTTCTTGACGGACTGGTAAAAGAAGCTCTCGTCATCGATAAAGACGGCGACCTCGGAAGCCGGCCTCCGGTCGAGCGAGAGCGCGAATGTCCCCAGCTTCTCGAAGGCCTTGAGGAGCGGCAGGAAGGTCGGCTCCTTAACAGTGTCCATTTTCCAGGTAGCCCACCAGATGCCCTGGCCNNGCCGCGGGAAACAACGCCGGCGAAATTTCGGCGCAGGATCGCGACGCTCTCAGACAGGTTCACGGCCTGACCGTAGTTCGGGTCCTGGAGGTCGGCATGCGTGCGTGTATCGTCCTCGATGAGACAGAGCTTGCCGTGAAGCCGGACCGACTCCGAGGGCAGCATGCTCGGCCCGTCGCCGCCGATGCCGCGGAAGCCGTAGCTGTAAGGGCTCACGAGGAAATCCACGTGGGGGGAGCGGAGCACCTTGGCCAGCCCGAGATGGCCGGAGCGCTGGCAGGTGGAATAATCGCTGTCCGGCCGCTCCCGGAAGAACCCGCCGTTCCAGGCCAGGTCGAGGAGATAGCCATAGAAGGCGCCGGCCAGCTTGGTGCCGTCGGTCGCTTCCTTGGCCGTCTTGCAGAAGTCGATCAGGCAGTCGGCGCAGAGCTCGGCCAAGCATTGGTAATAGTCGATGACATCCTGCTCTTTGTTCGGGTCGCGGAAAGTGTAGCGCTTGGCGTTGAGCTGGGTTTCGGCGCCCGGGACTTCGGCGGAATCGAAGGTGGCGCACGGTTTGGCCCAAGCCGATTGAAGCGATTTGAGGCTGTCCCTATACTTGCCGCGGAGCCAGATGCGGAAGTGCCGGCGCATCGGCTCGCTGTAGTCGCCGCACGGCCAGTACATCGAGGATTCGCCCTTGACCCACTCCCCGGTGTGGCCGGTCCCGACCTGGTAGGCGAGGATTCGCTCGGAGAGGCCGATGCGGCGCAGGTGGCCGGCGTAGGCCTGCAGGAACTCCTTGACCTGATCGAGCCAGAACTTGGAGGCGAAGGACATGCCGTTGCGTTTCCCCTCGGATGTGACCTCGCACTCTACGGGATAGGCTTTTTCCCACCAGTCACCATGGCCGGTCTCCAGGTAGATGCGGAGGTGGAAGAGGGCCTGCGGGTCGGCTTCGAGGACGCGGCCGAAGCGGGCCTCGACGGTTGAGAAATCAAAAGGGTGGGCGGGGTCGGTCGCCGGTCCTACCCATTCGCGTCCTTTGCCGACGTCGAAGGCGTAGACATGGATTCCGGCGTCGACGTTGCGCCGGGCCTGCTCCGCGAAATCCCAGCGATCGGGCTCGGGCCCGGATACCCAATAGATTCCGGGGAAGGTGGGACGGCCGTTGACGAAGAGGGTGGGGGCGCCGTTATGAGGTTTGACCTGGGCGAGGAGGGGGCTGTTCATGGGGCGACCGGGTTGAGCAACTCCAAAAAGCCTCAGGGATGCGACGGACAAAGGCAGGACATGTAGGACCTCGCGACGTTTCATGTGGGCCTCCCGCGCGTTTTTTATAAATATATCTCAGTCCTTCCGATTTATGAAGTCCCATTATTTTGTGAGCACTAAATCAGCCCCATCTTTTTGAGTGCTTCTTCGCCACGTGACTTGACTTGGGGGGCTTCCTCAGGCAGGTACAGGACCACCCCGCCCTTCATCGGCCGGATGACGATCTTTCCGTCTTCGGACAGGCCGTTTGTGAACTCGACCGGGTCATGGCCGACAAAATATTTCTTAAAGGCCTCGTTGAACCCACTATAGACGGAATGGATTCCTTTGTAGGGATCGCTCCGCAGCTTCTGGATGGCCAGGCGGACGAATTCTTCCGGCGAAATCTTCTTGTTCATGTTTCCTCCTCATCGGGACTAAACCTTCAAAGCTAATAAGACGCCATAGAGGCGGAACGAATCTCACTAAAAAGCCTTTTACTTTTGGAGCCGTTTTTCCTAAAATAGGGGAGAACGACGGAGAAAAAGATGGACAGTTGTTTCAGCTGCGATTTTTCGTCAAGGAAGGTCAAGATGAAGGGCAAGTACTATATCGAGGGTCACAAGTCCAAGGGCGGCTGGGAAGACGAAATCACCCTCATCCTCCAGGACGATAAGGGCTACGGCACGCTCGAGGAAGCGACCACCAAGGCCAAGGAATATTTCGAGAAAGAAAAAGACCTCCACCTTGCGGTCATCTACCAGGAAGACAAGATGGGGACCAAGGAAGGCGCCAAGATGATGTTCCGCGATGACGAAGGCGCCCTCGAGGAATCCCTGCTGTTTTATTAATCCCTGGCAGAACCGGCTGATTCAGTCGGGATATGCCGATTTCTAGGGTTCCCTCCCAGCATCGTAATGTTCTCGGCGACTCGATTAAAAGCGTCTTGACGCTATGACGTTATAACGGTATAATGCAGCTGGGAGGTCGATCATGAACAGGCCGAACAAGCGAGTGACTGTTTATCTGAAGCCCGAATACCATCGGGCGCTCCGTGTCAAATCCGCAGAAACAGAATATTCTGTCTCCGACCTTGTCAATTCCGCCGTGAAGCAGGCGCTTCTTGAGGACGCCGCAGACCTCGAGGCTTTCGAGGAGAGGGCTTCCGAACCGCTTGTGGCTTTCGAGGATGTCCTGAAATCCCTCAAACGCAATGGCAAATTATAAAGTCCTCGTCAAGAAGACTGCGGCCGACGAGCTTGGCCGCAGTCCCAAAAGGGAATTGATAAGGCTCATCGAGCGCATCCGGTCGCTCGGAGAAAACCCGAGGCCTTTCGGCTGCGAGAAGCTCTCGGCGCAGGAACGGTACCGGATCAGGCAGCGGAACTACCGGATTGTCTATTCCATTGACGACGACGGCCGAACGGTCCAGATATTCAAAATCGGGCACAGACGGGAGGTCTATCGGGGATAACAGAGGCATTGAACCCTCCGCATGGTGTTGACAGCGAGAGGCCAAAAGGGTTGTAAGAGCCTATTATCTGCCCACCGGCCCCAGATATTTGTCCAGCCAGGCCAGGGTTTCTTTGATAAATTCGTTCACAGGCGGGATATGATCGGTTTCGTAATATATTTGCCGCTTATGCTCGGCCGGAGTTCCCAAGAGATCAAACATCGGCTTTGATGAGGTCTCGGGCGGCAAAAAAGAGTCGTATTTACCGTTGAGCATCAGCGTTGGCGTTTTCACCCGGCTGACATAATTGACCTGATTCACCTCGGGGAGTCCCTGTCCTCCAAAAAGGCCAAATCCTCCCGCCAATAAAATGCTGGCTTTAAAGCGATCCTCCACGGCCAAGATGACGGGTCCGAGGACCGACCCGAAACTCATTCCTTCAAAGGCGAGCTTCCGGCAGTCGATATCCGGACGGGTCTCTAGATAGTCGATGGATCTTCTGAGGTCCTTGACCTGTTGAATGAGGACCTCTCTCCACTGATGAGAAGCCCAGTTGGTTTCGATGACGCCGATCAGAGCATCATTCCCGCGCTCGAAAAATCCTTTATAGAGGGGATAGAGGACCGCCCGGCCGTTTTTGACGAGAAAGGAAAAGAACATGGGGACTTCATAATAATTCTCGATGTCCTGGCTTGATCTCTGGAACACAGGAGCGTCCCCGCCCATATAGATCACCGTCTGAAACGGGGGCGCCGCGTTCTTGGGAAGGAAAAGCCAGGCGATGACCCGTTCCCCGTCGTAAGCGGCATCAAAGCTCACCTTTTCCAGAGACCATTCGGGGCTTTCCTTCCTCGATTCCAGGCGGGCCTTCAGATCGGTTTTATCGTATGAAAACTGTTCTTTGTACACCCGGAAGATGGGATCGGGGACCGGCTTTTGTTTAGCGTAATCTGTCGTTTCTTCGATCAAAGGCAGGCCCAAGGACTTGATCATTTGAAAGGCGGACCCTGAAATTTTTTCCGGCTCAGGATAAAGAGCGCAGCGGAACCCGTTCTTAGCGGAACGGTCCATGGCCGGAGCCTGACTCAGACTGTCGAACATGTAGGTGTTATCGCCCCAGGCGCCGCCTCTGATCAATCTTCCTTTAGGGGTTTCGTTCGAACACCATTCCCGGACATTGCCGGCCATGTCAAAAGCTCCGTAGGCCGTTACCCCCTGAAGACTCCCCACCGGGACCGGGCCCTTGCCTGTGAAATTGCTGTAAGGAGCTAAAACGGCGAAACCCCCGAGTTGCGGTAATTGGATCATCGGCGTGTATTCGCCCCTCGCGATCCCCCAATGGTACCCTGTCGGCAGGCTTTTCCCGACGAATTCCGCGTAGGCAGCCGCTTGGGCCTCGATGAGGAACCGTTCCTTGAGCTCCGGCGAGTTCATGAGATGCGGAGGTAAAAACTTCAGAGCGACGCACCGCTTGAGCTTGATGTCCTCCGCCTTGTAGACGACGCCCNNCCCGACAGCCGTTTGCGTTCCCGGTACCCGAACGGTTCTTCTTGAGAGCCCGGGCGATAACCTGCTGCAGCTCCAGCGGGACCGGGGGTTTCCGGGGCTTGAGCGACTTCGGCTCCTCGTGGACGATCGAATAGATGATCGAAACGTCCCGATCGCCTTTGAACGGAACCTCGCCCGTGAGCATTTCGTAGAGGACGACACCGAGCGACCAGAGGTCCGTGCGCGGGTNNTGATGTCGCGATGGATGATGCCTTTGCGGTGAGCCTCCTCGAGCCCGGCGGCGATTTGGCCAGCTATATCCAACGCCTCTTCTGCCTTCAAGGGCCCCTTCTTAATTTTGTCCCGGAGCGTCTCGCCCTCCACGTAC
>DQHV01000234.1 GCA_003524335.1 Candidatus Aminicenantota bacterium
TGAGGCGGAGAGGGGCGCGCGAAGTTGAGCAGGCCGCGGATGGTCTCGGAGATCCGGTAGACGTTCTCCAGCACGACCTCGATCTCCTGTTTCTTGGCTTCCTCGGCGGCCTCGTCCCGGAGGATCTCGAGATAGGAGGAGATCCCCAAGAGAGGGTTGTTGATTTCGTGGGCGGCACCGAGCGCCAGCTGGCTGAGAGCGGAGAGTTTCTCGTACTCGGCCAGCTGGCCGTGGAGCTTCTCCCGCTCGCTGACGTCTTCGATGAGGATGCTCACCCCCCGGACCTTGCCGCGGGCGTCCTCGACCGGGAAAAACGAGAGGTTGAAGTATTCCTCGCCCCGCTGACGGTCGATCCTTTTCTTGTCGATCCGTTTGGGCCGTCCGCTGAAGATGGTGTTTTCGAAGGCGATCTCGATGTCCTTATCGTTGAGCCAGGGCAGGGCCTGGAAGATGCTCTGCCCTTTCTTAAGGTCGGGCAGGTTGAAGAGCTGGCGGATTTCCTTGTTGAAATGGGTGATCAGGCCTGAAGCATCGAGTCCGATGACACCCAGGGAGATGCTGTCGACGAGGTCGGTGATGTATTCCTCAGAAAGACGCAGCTCCTCGGCCAGGAGCTCGCTTTCCCTGGCCTCTCTCTCGAGCTCGACGTTCATCGCATCCACTTCTTTTTTCTTAGCCTGTGCTTCGGCAAGGGCCCGGCGGAGGTCGACGGTCAGCCGGCGGAGGAGGGCTGTCGTCCGCCGCGAGTTGAGGTTGGAGATGAGGACGAGGAGTAGGAAAAACGGGAGGAAGAGATAGAGGATGATCCGGTTGATCTGCCGCAGGGGCAGATTGGCCTCTTTGAGGTCCATCTCGGAGACGAGGTAATCAGAGGAGCCGGGGATCCTGGAGTAGGCGCAGAGAACCCGCTGGCCCCGGTAGTCGATGTGGGTCTTGACGCCCCTTTCGCCCTGATGCGGATTCTCCTCCTTTTCAAGATAGCTCTTGTCGAGGAGCGGACGACCGCCCAGCTTGGTTGGTGAGAGGAGCTTCCCCGAGGCATCCGTCAGGAAGAGCTCGCTCGTCTCTCCGATCCGCAGGTCAAAGAGCAGGCTGTAGTAGCTCTCGAGGTTCAGCCCGGCCGCCAGGGTGCCGATAGTCTGGTTGCTTCGGCTGAACAGGGGATGGGACAAGATCATGACGCTCGTGCCCAGCAGTTCGGAATGGAAAATCCCGGAGTTGAAGAACCGGCCGTCCCGGGCAGCCCGAAAATACTCCCTGTCGGCCACCGACCCGGAGACATCCCTGTTGAGGGAGAAGACGATGCGGCCCTCGAGGTCGGTGACGAGGATGAAATCGTACCACTTCTTGACGGCTAATCGGGATGTCAGGACCGGGGCGAGGTCCGGGACGTCCTCGATTCTCTCGACATCGAAATGCGAGAATGAGCGCAGGTCCGTCTCGCGGTCCTGGAGGAAGATGGCGATCGTCTTGGTGTTCTCGGCGACCGTCTCGGCCAGCCGGCCGTAGATCTGTCCCTTGACGAAGGCCGAAGCCTCATAATTAACGGCCAGGTAGAGGAGCAGGATCGGGCTGACGAAAAGGATGATCGTGAGCAGCGTGTTCCGGGAGGTCAACTTCCGGTAGTTCGTCTCTTCGTTGTCCTGGAGCGTCATGGTATCTGCAGCCCTGTACAAGGCTTNNGGGATCTGCAGCCCTGTATAAGGATTTCTTATTTTATCAAAATCGGAGGGAAATGTAATGGCCCTTGGCCGGAGATGGATGTTGCCAGACCCGGTGTTTTCTAATACAATAGCTCAAAACCGCCATGACCGCCCGAGCCGTCGTCAAGTCCATGAGGCCGGCCCAGTGGACGAAAAACCTCGCCGTCTTCGCCGCGCTCATATTTGCCCAGAAATTCTTTTCCCTCCCTCTTTTGCTCAGGGCCGCCGGGGCCTTTCTCACGTTCTGCGTGATCTCCGGGGCGCTCTACATTTTAAACGACCTCCATGACCGCGAGGAGGACCGGGCCCATCCCAAGAAGTCGCAGCGGCCGATCGCCAAGGGCGAGATCCGTCCGTCCGAGGCGCTGATTCTTTTTCTCGTGCTGGCCGCGGCCGGCCTGACGGCGGCCTTCTTCCTGGGGCGGGGGTTCTTCGTCGCCGTCCTCGTCTATTTCCTTCTCCAGATCGCCTATACTTTCAAGCTCAAACAGGTCGTCATCCTCGATATTTTTGTCATCGCCGCCGGGTTCGTCATCCGAGTGGTGGCGGGCGGACTGGTCATCGCGGTGCCCATCTCCTCCTGGCTGATCATCTGCACGATGCTCCTGGCGCTTCTTCTGTCGATGGGGAAAAGACGCCACGAGCTCGTCCTTCTCGAAGAGAAGGCCGTCGAGCACCGGCCCATACTCAGGGAGTACAGCGCTTATCTTCTCGACCAGATGATCGCCGTGGTCACCGCCTCGACCCTGATCGCCTACTGCCTCTACACTATCTCCCCCGAGACCGTGGCCAAATTCGGCACTTCAAACCTCGTCTGGACGGCCCCCTTCGTCCTCTACGGAATCTTCCGCTATCTCTACCTTGTCCATCTCAAGGGCAAGGGAGGGAGCCCGGAGGAGATCATCATCCAGGATAAGCCGATGCTCCTCAACATCGTGCTCTGGATCGGGGCCGTAATCCTCGTCCTCTATTTGAGGAAGTGAAGGCTTTTCGGCTCGCGCTCGAGATGATAGACGATAATACTCTGGAGGGTTCTGCCGATGTCCTCCAGCTGGCCAGCCGAGCAGGCGGGGCCGCCTTCTATGGGTGGAGCGTTTTTCCGGACCCAGCCGAGGAAGTGGACGAATTCGGCCGGGACTTCCTCCTTTTTTAAGGGAGCGCAGACCCCGCAGTAAACACCGTCCATCCGGGGCGACAGCCAGCCTCCTTCAGTCAGGCGCTTCCGGCACTTCCGGCAGCGCCGGAAATCGGGCAGGAGCCCATTGATCTGGAGGAACCAGGCTTCAAAATAGCGGCTCAGTATCCCCAGGTCCCCCTTTTGCTTGATGGCCGAGAGGACAGAGAAGAGGAGCCGGAAGACGAGGTCTTCCTTAGCCCGGGAGGGGAAGAACTCCTCGACGAGTTCGGCAAAATAGCCCAGGGTGCAGGCACTCCGGAAATCCCCGTGCACCTCGAAGAAGGACTCGATCAATTCGGCCTGGCTCACCGTTACCAGGTCCTTGTGTTCCTTCTCATAGTAGAAGACTTTGACGAGCGACATGGGTTCGAGGCTGCTCCCGAACCGGTTGCCGAACTTCCGCGCCCCCTTGGCAACGCCGCGGAGCAGACCTTTGTCCCGGGAGAAGAAGACGACCACCTTGTCCTGGTCGCCGATGTTAAAGCTGCGCAGGACGATGGCCTCGGTCTGATCAAGAGGCATGGACGGCTGCTCAGGATACGAAGGTGATGTTCAACGCCTTGATCTTCTCCCGGAGCTGGCCTTCTTCAACCTTGAGGTCGGAGGCCGACTGGGGGATATCCCAGCCGTTCCGCATCAGGACACCGTGGATATACCGTCGTTCGAACTGCTCCCTGGCCTTTTCCAGCGTCCGGCCCTCCCGGCCTTCGAAGAAGCCGGAGATGTATTCGAGCTCGCGTGTCTCGACGAGGAGGGTGAGATGAGAGCCGGTGATGACGTCTTCTGGGACCATGATGACGAACCGCTCGATGACGTTCATCAGCTCGCTGACGTTTCCCGGCCAGACATAGCGCAGGAACGCTCCGACGGCCTCCGGGGACATGGTCTTGGGCTTCTTTCCGTATTCCGCGGCGAAATGACGGAGGAAGTGGTCGATCAGATGGGGGATGTCGTCGGGCCTCTCCCTCAGGGGAGGAATGGTGAGGGGGATGACATTGAGCTTGAAGAAGAGGTCCTCGCGGAATCGCCCCTGGGCGATGAGCTCGCGCAGGCTCCGGGTGGTCCCTGCTATGAAGCGGCTGTCGAAGGACAGGGGCTCCGACGCACCCAGCGGCTCGAAGCGCCGCTCCTCGATTGCCCGGAGCAGCCTAGCCTGGGTTTTCAGGCTCAGGTCGCAGACCTCATCGAGGAAGAAAGTGCCCTCATCGGCCAGCAAGATTTTCCCTTTCTTGTCCCTGACCGCCTGGGGAAAGGCGCCCTTGAGGTGGCCGAAGAGCTCCAGTTCCATCATCTCCTCGGGGACGGCCGAGCAGTTGACCTCGACGAACCGCTTCTCCTTGCGCGGGCTCAGCTGATGGATGAGACGGGCGACCAGCTCCTTCCCGGTCCCGTTTTCGCCGTAGATGAGGACCGGGCCGCCGGACAGCGCGGCCAAGTCGATCTCTCTTCTCAGTTTCTGGATGGACAGGCTTTCGCCGATGAGATAGTAGCGGCCGCGCTGACGCTCGCGGAGCAGGACGTTCTCGTCCTCCAGTTTTTTCTGCCGCAGGGCGTTGCGGACGGTGAGCACGACCTTTTCCAGGGAGAGCGGCTTCTCCAGGAAATCGTGGGCGCCGAGCTTGGTCGCCGTGACGGCCGTCTCGATCGTCCCATGACCCGAGATCATGACCACCTGCGGGCTTTCCTCCAGGGCCTTGATCTTCTTGAGGACATCGATGCCGCTCATCTTGGGCAGCCAGATGTCGAGAAGCACCAGGTCGACATTCTGGCTCTTCAGGATCTCCAAACCCTGCTCCCCGGACTCCGCGGTCTTCACGAGGAAACCCTCGTCTTCCAGGATGCCCTTGAGGGATGAACAGATGCTGGCTTCGTCGTCGATGATGAGGATTTTTTCTTTGATCATGCGGGTATCTGAATAGTGAATCTAGCCCCGGTCGGCTGGACGTTCTCCACGCGGATCGACCCGTTGTGCTCCCGGATGATCTGGTTGACGATGGCCAGCCCCAGGCCCGTGCCCTTCTTCTTTGTGGAAAAATAGGGCAGGAAAAGTTTAGTCTTGTCCTCGACTGAGATGCCCGGTCCCGTGTCCGAGATCTCGATCGAAACCTGCTGCTGTCTCTTCTCGAAGGCGGCCCGAACCCGGATCTTTCCCTTCTTGTTCATGGCCTCGATGGCGTTGTCGAAGATGTTGATCAAAACCCTTTTCATCTGCTCCGGGTCGAGCTGGAGCGAGGCGGGAAGGTCGGCCGCCAGTTCGGCCTCGAACTCGACTTGGGCGAAGATGCCGCGGAAGAGAGCTACGGTCTGCTCGACGAGGAGGCGCAGGTCGGCCGGCCGGAGCTCGACCTTGGGCATGCGGGCGAAGTTAGAGAACTCGTCGACCAGGGACTTGATCGTCCGAGCCTCCTGGATGATGGTCTTCGCCCCTTCCTCGATCACCGTCGGGGAATTCGGGTCCTGCTTCTTCAGCGTCTTGATGATCCGTTCGGCGGAGAGCTGGATCGGCGTCAGCGGGTTCTTAATCTCGTGGGCGACCCGCTGGGCGACCTCTTTCCAGGTGGCGATCTTCTGGGCTTTAATGAGCTGGGTGAGGTTGTCGAAGACCACGATCATCCCCGAGAAATCGCCGTTGGCCTGAGGCAGGGGAGAAAGGGCCAGGGCCAGGGTGGTCGTCTGCCCATTGGAGACGATGCTGATCTCCTTGTCGGACAGGCGGTACTTGTTCTTGATCCCCCAAGCAATGTTCTTGACGATCTCGCCGTACTTATCGTCGACCAGGACCTCCCGGAAACTCTTGCCCACCGGATTTCTGTCCTCGAGCGCCAGCATCTCCCGGGCCGAGGGGTTGATGGTGGTGATCGTCCCCTCGGAGTCGAGGGTGATGACCCCGGTGGTGATGTTTTGGAGGACGGTCTCGATGTACTGCTTCCGGTTCTCGAGCTCGGCGGTCTTCTGGGCGATGTGAAGCTGGCTGTTCTTTAGGTCGGAGATCATCTGGTTGAAAGAGTCGATAAGCGTTCCCAGTTCATCCGACGCAGCGTCCTCGACCCGAACGTCCAGGTTGCCCCTCGACACCTCCTTAGTGGCCTGGGCGAGCTTCTCGATGGGTACGGTGATCCCCTTGGCGAGATGGAGTCCGCTCCAGCTGGCGGCGAAGATGATGAGCAGCGTGATGAACATTAGGATGAAGATATAGAAGGTCTTGACGGTGATCTTCTGCGGGGCAAGAAGGCGGTATCTCTGGACGTAGGTGTTGATCGTGTTGATCCGCTGCGCGTAGCTCTGGGGGAAAAACCGGCCCGCGGTTACCAGGACATGGCCGACCCCGGCGAAGTCGAACCCGACTCCGCGCCGGATCATCTCCCCCGTACCCATCGGCTCGATGCTGCTGAACCGGTCGCCCTGACGGGCTTTCTGGACAAGACCGGGCTGGACGGACTTGTAGTCCTGGAGCGGCAGGCCGGGGTTGAGATAGGTGAACAGCTCTTCGTCGTCCAGGTAGATTCCGATCTCGTCGAGCTTGTACTCACTGAGCTTCTGGCGGATGAAATCCCTGAGGGCCAGCCTGTTCTCCATCTGGACGAGTCTCCGGCCCTGGATTTCGCGGCTCAGCACGGTGGCGTAGTGATAGGCCGTCTCCTCGGCGTTGGCGGTGACGCCGTCGGCGACGCTCTTGGTGTCTTCGATGACCTTGTCGAACGGCGTCTTGAACCAGAGTTCGATGTTGCGGCTGATCAGGTCGCTGGCGAAAAAGAAGAGGAGGAAGGTGGGGATGATGCTCAGGGCGATGAAGAACAGGACGAGCTTGGTTTTGAAATGGGAACCGACGATATTCCGTTTTCGTTCCAGGTAGAGCTTGACCAGGTTCCGTCCCAGGATGAAGAAGAGGACGAGGAAAAGGATCAGGACGATGACCTGCATCATGGACAAGAGGACATTGGTCACCGAGGTGGGAGAAAACTCCTGGGAAGCGCGGATGAAGTATTCGATGGCGAAGAAGAGGATGACGAGCAGGATGATAAACGCGGCGATGAAGCGCGGTCCTTTGCTCCTGGTCGTCGGCATTTTCCTACCCAGTCTTTTCTTGCCCCGCGTCAAGGAAATCGTGGTAATTTTCCGGGGTGATCAGGATGTCCAGACGAACCGCTCCGCTGGGGCCGAACGGCTTGGCCTTCTGGCCGTTGATGGTCAGGTCCGAACCGCCGGCGTTGCCGATATTCAACCGCACCTCCCGCTCGGCCCTGACCTCGAGCGACTCCCCCCTGTTCTTGGTGCCGTCCCAGACGGATTGCCCGTCGGCATAGACATGGATCCAGGTCTCCTCGATGAACGTCATCTCGAGGCGAAGTCCTTTAATCTCCTCGACCACCGGCTCAGGCTCCGGCGGCGGGATTGGCTTGGGGACCTCGACCTGAGCGACGGGCTGAGTGGTTTTAGCGGGGACAGGCTGCTTTTTTTCCGGCGACAATAAAAGGAAGTAGAGGAGGACCAGGCCGAGCCCGATGACGGCCACGGTCAGCCCGGCTATCCTGACGCTCTTGCGGCTGAACAGCGGAGGGCGATGCCTCCGCCGCGGCATCGGCCGTTCCGGGGATTCCCCGTATTGGAGCTGTTCTTCAAAAGTGTAAATTTCCTGGTACTTGTTGAGCACCTGATGCTCATCGATGCCGATGCTCCTGGCATAGGAACGGAGAATGGCGCGGATGAAAAACGCTCCCGGTATGACGTCCAGCCTGTCTTCTTCGAGGGCCTGGAGGAACCTCAGGCTGATCCGGGTGGAGTCGGCGATCTCCCGGAGGGAAATTCCCCTGAGCTCTCTTTCTCTCTTGAGTTCCTGACCGAGGGATGCCATTGGGAAAAATTGTAGGCCAATCTCCGGCAGGTGTCAACCGAGCCCCTGCCGATCAGACTCCAGAAAGCCTGCCGCCGCAGCCGGGCGGTCTCCTAGATCTTCAGGAAGCGGGAGAGCGAACTCATGCTTCCGAGCACCCCCATGAAGGCGCCTCCTGCGATCAGGCTCAGCGATTGAGACAGGGAGAGATAGCGGAAACCGACGATCTCCTGGAGCGCTCCCAAAGAATGGCCGAGATAAAGGGGGAACAATTCTATCAGGATGAAAAGAAGGCCCAGAGACAGCAGGCTGCCCAGGATCCCGAGGGTGATGCCTTCGATGAGAAACGGCAGCCGGATGAACGTATTGGTGGCGCCGACCAGCCGGAGGATCTCGATCTCCGCCTTGCGGGCGAAGACGTTCAGCCTGATAACGTTGGAGATGATGAAGAACGAAGCCAGGATGAGGATTCCCCCGAGGAAGAACCCGATGGCCCTGGCCAGGCGGCTCAGTGATTGCATTTTCCGGACCCAATCTCGGTTGAACTGGACGTCTTCCACCCCGGTGACGTTTTTGATCTCCTCGATGAACCCGAGGATATCGTCCGACCGGAAGGAGCCCTTCTGCAAGGTGGCTTCGAATGAAGCGGGGAAGGGATTGGTTCCCAGGTTCTTGAGGATCTCCTGGAGTTCGGGGAAGTTCTTCTGGAACCGCTCCCAGGCCTGCTGGCGGCCGACGTAAGTCACCCGGACGACGGAAGGCGAAGCCTTGATCCGCTCCTCGATTTGGCTGAGGTCCTTGGCTGTGACGTCCGGCGATAGAAAGAAGACCACCATCATGCTTTCGGACATCTCATCGACGATATGCTGGAGGTTGTTGGACAGGGAGAAGAAGACGCCCAGGATGAGGAAGGACAGGCAGATGATGGTGATGGACAGGAGGTTCCGCGCTCTGTACTGCCAGAGATTGCTCTGGGCATCACGCAGGAAATATCTTATTTTTTGGAGGATGGGAGGACCTCCTTGCCGATGATCTTGCCCTTGAAGAGGAACAAGATCTTATCGCCGAAGTGGCGGATCAGTTCCTTGTCATGGCTGCAGATGATGACGGTCGTCCCCTGCTNNGATTTGGGGCTCATTCACAACGGCCCTGGCGATGGCCACCCTCTGCTGCTCACCGTAGGAGAGATGCGATGGGTACTCCCACATCTTCTGATGGAGGTTGACCAGCCGCAGGGCGTTGAACACCCGGCGCCGGACCTCTTTGAGGGGGATGCCGAGGACGTGGAGGCCGATGGCCACGTTCTCGAAGACCTTCTTCTGGAAGACAAGCCGGAAATCCTGGAAAACGATGCCCATCGACCGGCGCAGCCGGTAGATCCGATGGTCGGGAAGCCGGAGGATGTTGATGCCGTCGATGACGATCTGGCCGCGGGAAGGTAAGATTTCGCGGAAAATGATCTTAAGCAGAGTCGATTTCCCGGAGCCGCTGGGACCGGTGATGAACCAGAAATCTCCTTTCAGAACATGGAGGTTGATATCGAGCAACGCCCACTGGCCCTCCTGGTATTGCTTCGAAATGTGGTAAAGCTCGATCATTACGGCCGGGCAGGAACGACCTGCCTGGTCACGGATTATAGCATATCATTTAGGGGATTCCTAGGAACGGAGGGCCCCGATGAGGGAAGGCTTCAGCGGGCGAAAAGATACATGAACCAGCCGAAGGCCAGGGCGCCGACGACCATGATCAGGAACAGCGAAAGCCCGTACTTGAGCCGGCTCTTGGGGTCTTCGCGGCGGATGAGGGAGAGTACGACGGAGACGAAGAAGGCGTAGACGGTCATGGAGAGGAGATGGCTCTGGAAAATCATCTCTTCTTTCCTTTGGCGATGTCGTAGGCGTCGATGGCGATGAGGTAGTTCAGCAGCCCGGCGCCGGCGATATAGGCTGTCCCGAACTCGAAGGTGACACGCTCCAATGAGCCTTGGCCGAAGGCCAGGGTGCGGGCCAGGGCGTAGACGACGAGGTTTCCGAGGTCGGCGAAGAAGGCCAGGATGGTCAGCGGGTTCTCCGTCTGGAAAGGATAGACCCGCCCGCCCATGGATAGACCGATGGCCGTCAGGGCAAGGATCGACACAAAGAAGACGGCTCCCCGCCAGATTTTCTTCTGCAGGATGTGACCCAGGCCCGGAACGAGCCAGCCGGCGAGGAGACAGAAGTACGCTTTCATGGCCTTTGAGTTTAAGAATATAAAGGAAACGGCCATCTAATTCAAGTAAAATGGCCTCATGCCGGAGCTACCGGAGGTTGAGACCATAGTCCGCTGCCTGCGCCGGCGGCTCATCGGCCTCGAGGTCGAAAACGTCCGGGTCGTGTTCCGGGCGGTCGTCCGAAACCGGAAGGCCTCATTCCTGAAGAGGCTTATCGGTCAGGAAATCGTCGGCCTGCGCCGGCGCGGCAAGATGGCCCTCCTTGATTTCTCCGGCGGGCTGACTCTTATCGTCCACCTCAAGATGACGGGCCAGCTGTTTTGCTGCGGGTGCGGCGCACCCTTCGATAAGCACACGCATTTTATCATCTCCTTCCGGAATACACCGCACGAGCTCCGCTTCCGGGATGTCCGGAAGTTCGGGTTTATACTGGGCGTACGGACGGCCGAGGCAGAGAGGACCCGGGAACTCAGCGGACTCGGTCCCGATCCGCTGGCCCTCGACCTTCCGTCGTTTCTCGATCGATTCCGGGGCCGCCGCGGCCGGTTGAAGAGCCTGCTCCTCAACCAGCGCGTGATCGCGGGCGTCGGTAACATTTATGCCGACGAAATCCTTTTTGAGGCCGGCCTCGACCCCCGGGCCGAGGTCTCCGGTCTAGGCCGCCAGCGTCTGGGAAGGCTTTGGACGGCCGTTCGCACAGTCCTCAACGAGGCGATCACCTTCAAGGGGACAACCGTTCGCGACTACCGCGACGGCGAGGGGCTCGAAGGCCTGTTCCAGAACCGCCTCCGGGTTTACGGCCGGGAGGGGGAGCCCTGCCCTCGCTGCGGCGCCGTCATCAAACGCATCCGCGTCTCCGGCCGGAGCACCCACTTCTGTCCCCGCTGCCAGCGCCGTTAGACCAGCCTGACGGCGAATTCACTTTTCAGGATTTTGCCACCTGACTACGGCTGAAGTGCGGCGAATAATATGGGAAATTTGATGATCGTACGCTTACCCTTTGCTCTTTTTCGCTTGCTATGCCCCAGAAAAATTATTAATAATAACCTACAGCCGCGAGCAAGCGACAGAGTTCCATACTAAGCATCCGGTTTTGAAGGAGGAAGAAAGTGAAGCGATATCAAAGTCAAGTTATTAGGCTGGCTGCGTGCATGACCGTCACCCTTTTGTCCTTCCTAGCCTTCGCCCAAGACTATGCGCCTTCCCGCCCAAAAAAGGACGCGCCCTCGCCGCCTACCTTCGACGTGGCGCTCGAGGAGGCCTGGATCCCGATGAAGGACGGCGTGCGCCTGGCGGCCGATATCTGGCGGCCGAAGGGCTCGGGCGACCGGGGCCAATTCCCGGTCCTTCTCGAGTATCTTCCTTACCGCAAGACCGAGGGCCGCAGCGGTAGTTACCGCCTCTACGCCTGGTTTGTTCGCCGCGGTTACGTAGTTGCCCGAGTTGATATTCGGGGCACAGGAAATAGCGAGGGGACCCTCATCCCTTACGAGTACAGCGAGATCGAGCAACGGGACGGGGAAGAGGTCATCGCCTGGCTGGCACGCCAGCCGTTCTCAAACGGCAAAGTCGGGATGTTCGGGATCTCCTGGGGCGGCTTCAACTCCATTCACATGGCCATGCGGAACCCGCCTGCCCTCAAGGCCATAATCGCGGTGGACGCCACCGACGACCTCTATCAAGACGACGTTCACTTCATAGACGGCATGGCACACGTCGATTCGTGGGAAATGGGCATGGACCTCTCCAACGCCATGCCGGGAGCGCCAGAATACCGCATCGATGAAAAATACTTTGCGGAGCGGTTTGACACGCCGCCTTGGATGCTCACCTACAAGGTGCAGCAGCGCGACGGGCCTTTCTGGGACCGCACAGCCCTCAAGACTCGCTACGAATCCATCCGTATCCCCACGTTCCTTATCGGCGGGTGGTATGATGGGTACCGTGATAGCATCCCCCGAATGCTAGAGCACCTGAAGGCCCCGGTGAAGGCGATCATAGGCGCCTGGCACCACACGTACCCAAACAGGCCGTACCCGAAGCCGGGAATGGAATGGCGTCACGAGGCCGTCCGCTGGTTTGATCAGTGGCTCAAGGGCCGAAACACAGGGATAATGGACGAGCCCCGATTCGCGGTTTATGTCCGGCACTGGCATCCGCCCGGCCCATACCTCGAGGAAGCGCCTGGCGAGTGGCGCTACGAAGACGGCTGGCCCATCGAGCGCATTCGCGAGAAGCAGCTCTATCCGCGGCCGGACCGGACACTCGGAGAAAAACCGGCAGGCGAAGGGCTTCATCTTCTCCGGTATGTCCCCACGACCGGAATCGAGCCGGGTGGGCCCGTGATGTGGTTTGGCGATGTTGCCCCCGACCAAAGGCCTAGCGATGCCTTCAGCCTGGTCTACGACACTCCGCCACTCGAGCAGGATGTCGAGATCCTGGGTTTGCCGCTGGCACGGCTGCGGGTCTCAGCGGATGCCCCGCTTGCCGATTGGTTTGTGCGGCTCAACGATGTCGCCCCCGATGGCACTGTGACGCTGGTGGCAAGCGCCGGCTTTAACGGCGCGCACCGCGAATCGGCTCGCGACCCGAAGCCCCTCGAGCCGAACAAGCCTTTTCTCCTAGATATCGAGATGCACTTCACATCCTGGGTTTTCCCTAAAGGACACTGCATGAGGCTTGCGGTCGGGAACGCGCAGTGGCCGATGATATGGACTACACCGTACCCGATGACGACGTCTCTTTACCTTGGCGGGGCCGACGCGACGCGGCTCATGCTCCCGGTCGTACCTCCCGGAGAACGTCCCCGTCCTTCGTTCCTACCGCCTACGACCGGCGAGCCATCGTTCCCCGGGTACGAGTCGCTCGAGAGAGGGACGATTTCCGGCTATGGAGAGATCTCGTCTATCGACCGGAACCCGCAACTGGGTACGACTCGAGTTACCGCCACAGACGCGGGTGGAGTGCGCTACCCGTGGGGGGAGAGGCGCAGTACTGAGGTCATCATCCACGAGGCTGAAGATGCTCACCCCGAGAAGACTTCGGTCCGGGGGGAGTACTCCACGACCGTCACCCTTCCGGATCGGACGCTCCGTTGGGAGTTTAATATTCACTTCAGGAGCGACCGAGAGAACTTCTATTACACCAGCATGCGGAGGCTGCTCAAGGACGGTGTCCTTCTCCGCGAGAAGAGCTGGGAGAAGACAATCCCGCGCGACTGCCAGTGAGTGACGGTCGGAGTGTCAGCCCTGATTCTCTCTTGGAGGCTAATATAGAAGTCTCTATTACCGGCTTTCTCAAGTCGCCTTGGCGTAGTCCTAGAGGAGATGAGCTCTCCCCTCAAGCCAGTTTTGAATTCTAAACGATCTTAGCGTTTTTTTTCTTGACAACTAAAAAAACAAGCTATATAAAACTGTACAAGCAGAAATTTTGGACTTGAGCCTTGAGAAGATATTCAGTCTCCGGCGCCGTCTTTGCCATTGGGGAGAATCACATAAAATCTAGGGAGGGAAAAATGAAGCAAAAAAGGAACGCGGCTAGGTTGATTGTGTTTTCATTTTTGATCTTTGCCTTGACTACGGGTTTTTCCTATGCGCAAAGGTTAACCGGAACGATCAGAGGAACAGTGACAGATGAACAGGGCCTGCCCTTGCCCGGAGTAACAGTAGAGCTATCGAGTCCTGTTTTACTGGGCGGGATACAGTCTCAGATTACAGGCGAGAATGGGATTTACCGTTTCGCGAACTTGCCGCCGGGAACTTACAAGATCGTTTTCAGTTTGGAGGGATTCCAGAGAATTGAGCGGCTGGGGATAGAGGTCGTAGTTAAAGGGACTGTGACCGAGGATATCATCCTGAAACAAGCCGCTCTTGCGGAAGACGTAACTGTCATAGGAGAAGCGCCTGTTATTGATGTGACCAGTTCGGGAACCTCGACAAACTACGGCAAAGATCTCTTGGAAAAAATGCCCTTAGGCCGAGCCTCATATCTCGATGTCGTCAAACAGGCGCCGGGTGTTATTGCCCAGTCTGCTTATGTGGGTACTATGTGGTTGGCTTCTTTCGGGTCAAATAATGAATCCAATGCCTTCCAGATCGATGGTTTGGATGCCAGTTCTTCGGCGTTTGGGTTTTCTACATTGGTTCCCAATCAAGATACTTTCTCTGAAGTTGAGGTTTCAGGGGTAGGGAATCCAGCCGAGTATGGCAACTTTTCTGGAGTTGTTGTCAATGTGGTCACAAAATCCGGTGGGAATGTGTTTTCAGGGGCTCTGAGTTACTACGGTCAGTTTCAAGCCTTGAACGATGACAACAATCCAGACCCTGACAAATATTTCTCTCGTCAAATTCACAGGTTCTACGATACGGCGTTGACCTTTGGTGGACCTGTATTGAAAGACAGGCTTTGGTTTTTTGGTTCTGCTAATCTTACAGAAAATGACGTGACAGGCTGGAGAGTAGATCCTCAATACCATGCAGGGACTAAAGTCAATAACTACATGTTCAAACTCTCGTCCCAGATTGTTAAAAATCACAAGCTCGTTGGCGCTTTCTCCTACAGGTATTATGATCAGCCGGGTGTCCCAAACCCCTGGGCCACAAGGGAGTATGCCAGGGGATACCATGAAGGTATTCCCTCCTGGAATGTTATGTATACCTGGATACTGAGCAAAAATGCCTTTTTTGAACTAAAATCTGCAGGATATAGTTATAGGCGAACGGGATTGAGCTATCAAGGGGAAGCCGGTCTTTCAAACCCTGTTCATTACGATTATCTCACTGGAGTTTCTTCCGGTGGTGTTTTATATCCTTACTGGGTGGATTATTCGAGATTTCAGGCGAATGCCAGCATATCCTATTTTGCAGACAATTTTCTCGGCGGGGATCATGATTTTAAGATGGGGGTTCAGTATAACAAAGGCAAGGATATTTGGGCCGGAGGCTATAGCGGAGGAAAATACTATATGGATTACGGCGGTGAACCATATTATTTGTATACCTGGCCTTCCTCCCATTACGGCGGCGAGAACGATACCCTAGGTGTCTTTTTTGATGATTCATGGCGCCTCGGAGATCGTTTATCCATTAATTTAGGTCTCAGGTTTGACCGTCAAAATGCCGGTATTCCGAGAATGCCGATTATGGAGAATTGGCAAGACACATCAGAAATATATCAGGGGATGAAAGGCTTGATCGTCTGGAATCTTCTTTCTCCTCGAATCGGTTTCGCCTATACCCTGACCTCAGACAAAAAGACTGTCCTCAAAGGTCACTACGGCCGCTACTATGACAACCTGTTTACTGGCACCTATGAGGGCTATGGCCCACTCGCTACCGACTGGACAGCGTACTATTGGGACGGGAGCGAATGGGCCATGTATGATTTCGTGTCTGGAGAGAGGCTGTGGGTTGCGCCTCGAAATCTTAAATCGCCGTTTGCCAACTCGTTCTCAATGAGCTTAGAGAGAGAGTTATTTCCCGATTTTTCTGTAGGAATACTGGGAATGTACCGGGAGTGGCGAAATCAAATATCCATTAAAAATATTACAGGCATCTATGAAGTTGTCCCGATGGTCTCTCCTGACAATGGCCAGACTTACATGGTTTACAACCAGCTGAATGTTGGAGGGAGCTCGTTTGAACTTCAAAATTATCCGGACCATCGACAGAACTATAAGGGAATAACCCTTATGCTGAACAAAAGGTATTCAAATAACTGGCTACTGACGAGTTCCCTAACCTGGTCAAGATCTTATGGGAAAAATGCCATTTCGTCAACGAATAACTCCCTTCAGATGAACGTCATAAACATGAGTGTTTATAACCAAGGCAAAGACCCTAATGATTGGATCAATGCAGAAGGTCTGATGAACATGGATCGAACGTGGGTCTTCAAGCTCCAGTTCGGCTACAATCTCCCCTGGGATATCTTATTCAGTTTGAATTATCAGGCCATGACAGGAAGGGCCTACGTGGAGAGTGTCCGGGTCTATCCTGATCAAGGGATGAGGACCATAAAAGCCGCGCCGAGAAGCAACAAACTCAGATTTGATCCTCAACATATGCTCGATCTCAGAGTTCAGAAGAGCTTCACAGTACATAGAAATATTCGATTCAGTGTCCTCGCCGATGTTTTCAACGCCCTCAATCTTGGTACAGTAACAGGTTTTGCTAATTATGGAGTATGGGCATTGAGTTTTCGTGAGCCCAGCGGGATGGCTGCCCCCAGATACATACAGGTAGGATTAAAACTGGAATTCTGATCAGGCCTTTAAAATTTACTCTAAGAGACCACAGCTGATCTTCCGCGGGGAAAAAATTTAAAGGGAGTGCCGCTATGTCCAAAGGACTAAGATCTCTTATTTTGGCAGGTGCACTTTTTCTCATATTATTGGCAGCAGCTTCCCCACAACCTTCGAGTCAGGCAAGGGCTGAAGCCACACAGCCAATCTATGATTTTGCTGTCGAGACAACATGGCTCACTATGGGAGACGGTGTGCGACTATCCGCAACCTTTTTTACCCCGATTCCGAGGTCCCCAGGTGAAAAATTTCCAGCGCTCCTGGAGTTCTTGCCGTATCGTAAGGACGACCCTATCTCCATGTCCAGTTCACGCCAATCGCAGACCTATGCTTACTTCGCGCGGCGTGGTTACATATTGGCACGAGTGGACATCCGCGGGACAGGTTCTTCTGAGGGAGTTTTTCCTGGGCAAGAATATTCAGAGCAGGAGCTCGATTGNNACGCCTGTGAGATTATTGACCAGCTCTCTAAGTTGACCCAATCCAACGGGCGAGTGGGGATGTGGGGCGTTTCTTGGGGCGGCTTCAACTCCATCCAGGTGGCTATGCGCCAGCCCCCTGCACTCAAGGCAATCCATGCGGCACATGCGACTGACGACCTCTATCGCGATGACATCCACTATATTGATGGAGCGTTTCATGTGGACGGCTGGACCTCAGGATTCTACCCCTCATTAGCCTTGCCTCAGACACCCCTTTGGCAGGTTGATGAGGCCTACTTTCGAGACCGCTTCGATCAATACCCGGGGTTCTTAACTTACATGAAACAGCAACGCGACGGAGACTTCTGGCGGAAAAATTCGCTGCGCTGGCAGTATGAAAAAATCCGGATTCCCTGTTATTTAATCGGTGGGCTTCTGGACGGCTATAAAGACACCCCACCCCGGATGCTGGAGAACATGAAGGTTCCGGTCAAGGCTGTCATGGGCCCGTGGAACCATTCGTATCCTGACTATGGCGAGCCGGGGCCCAACTATGAATGGCGCCATGAGGCCGTGCGTTGGTGGGATTATTGGCTCAAGGATAAGAACACAGGTATTATGAATGAGCCGCGTTTCGCGATTTTCATCCGCGAGGGCCATGCTCCTGACGATTATCAAAAAATGACTCCCGGACACTGGGTGTATGAGGAATGGCCTATCCCAGGGACAAAATGGAAGAAGTTATTTCCTGCAGATTACCGCCGACTCGGGGCCCAGCCAGGCAAACAAAATGTCGAGATGCTGCCCTATGTTCCAAGTTATGGCCTTGCCACATCAGGACTTACGTCAGGATACGGTGGGGATTCACAAGTCGTTTGGTGGGGTGATCCCAAGGGCGATATGCGTCCCGACGACGCCGGAAGCCTCGTCTTCGACAGCCCAGTGCTTGAGGAGCGATTCGAGATCGTTGGTTTTCCAAAGATTTATCTCAGTGTATCAGCAGACGCTCCGCTCGCCCACTGGATAGCCCGGCTCGAGGACATCCAGCCAGAAGGCACAGTCTCATTGGTCAGTGGGGCACTGATCAACGGGTCGCAGCGTCACTCCCGCCTTAAGCCCTCGCCTCTAGTGCCGGGAGAAGTCTATGATATTGAGCTCGAGATGCATTTCACAACCTGGACATTCAAACCGGGTCACCGCATTCGGCTTGCGGTCTCAAATGCGCTTTTCCCGATGATCTGGCCTAGCCCCAGTCCGATGATAACGAAGCTATTCATCGGAACTGAGAGCACTCGTCTGGAGCTTCCCGTCATACCTGCTGCGCAGCGCAAAGTGCCCACGTTCCGGCCTCCTGAACCGCGCGAAGGATCTCAAATTAAGCTAATCAAGCCTGTGGAGGTCAGGGAACAGGAGCGTCCAGGACTGCCCTATTTCGGAGCCTATTTTTGGCCGGAGGCTTCTGTTGAACAGAAGCGTGATATGAACTCGACAGTAAGCGTCGATTGGAAAGCGGCCGGAAGTTATGAGGTCCAGGGTGCACGCTTCCGCACCTATACCAAAGATTATTATGATACGAACGACAAAAGCCCAGCCAAATCCAATTACCGCGGCGAGAGAGGCAAACGGATAGAAATCGAAGACAGAATCATAGACTTACACACCTCCATTGATATTCATTCAGATGAAACAAACTTCTATGTGGTATTTCTGCGGCAGATTTATGAGAACGGCAAGTTGCTTCGCCAACGGGAATGGAGAGAAACAATCCCCCGGGACTATCAGTAAGCCTGTCTCATATTCAAAATGGGTTGGACCCAAAGAATAATAGACCTGATCAACAGCTTTTGTCGTGGGCCTTACTTCCTCCACGACTTCTCAGCAGACATGATTCTATGCTGACACCAAACGGAAGGAGCACGACTAATGCTATCACGTCGCAGGTTTCTTAAAGAAATGGGTCTGGCGGCGAGCACGGGCTTTCTTGTTCGGAATCCCTTTAATCGCAGAACGGGGATCGTGCATGCTCAAAAAAAGCCGGCCTCCATCTGGTCTGTCGATGCCGGCGAAGTCCGTGTATCCCAGGGGCCGTGGACAATTCTTCCGGCCGTGCAGCCGGGAATTCATCTTGAGAACCTATATCTGCGAATGCCCGACGGAACGCGTCTGAACGCCTTTCTCTATCTACCGGAAAACCTCTCCAGGGGCCAAAAAATCCCTGGCGTCCTGAACACGACACCTTACAGGAATATGCCGAGAAATGACTCGAATTTCGCCCGAAACGGATACGCATCCATCTTCGTCGACGTGAGGGGAAGCGGCGCCTCGGAAGGCATTCCTACGGATGAATACGCTCCCCAGGAACATCAGGACACGGCCGCCGTCATCGACTGGCTTTCCAAGCAGCCCTGGTGCAACAAAAACATCGGAATGTATGGCACCTCCTACTCGGCTTTCAATTCAGTGTGGGTAGCTGCGGCGATCAAGCCGCCCGCCTTGAAAGCCATTTTTGTCCGCGCCGGAACAGATATCCGCTACACCGATGACATCCATTTCCCCGGCGGCGCGATGCTCATGGTAGACAATTCCTGGGCCATCAGCATGTTCCACAGGAATGTCATGCCCGGAGCTCCCGACTACGATATTAATAGCCAACCATCGGTCGACCGTTGGGAAACAACCCCATGGCTAATAGGATTTCTTCATCACCAACTCGAAAGCCCGTACTGGCACCATGGATCTCTGGCTCCTGACTACACCCGGTTGACGACGCCCACGTTTCTGGCCGGCGGTTACCTCGACCTCTACCAGAACTTCGTGCCTCGCATCATGAAAAACTCAAGAGGTGCGGTAACCATGGGAATCCTCGGTCCTTGGCATCACAGCATGAACGTCCCCGGCCCGGTCCTCGACTGGGATAGGATTCAAACGCGCTGGTTTGACCACTGGCTCAAAGGAAAGGACACCGGGATGCTGCGGGAACCTCGAGTGTCCTTTTATCTGCCAAGATGGACAAGGCAGTCTTTCCGATATGCCGGTGAGATTACGGGCGAATGGAGGTTTCTCAACGAGTGGCCGGAGACGGTCTTCGTGCCGCCAAATCGCCTGTATTTCCGGCCGGATCCCGAGCGCCCGGTGGCCGAGGCTTTGGCCATGGATTCAGCTCCTGCCCAGGGTGGAGGGCTTGCCGAGCTCTCCGGCCCTGCCTCGGCCCTCAAGCTCCGATATTATCCGGCCACGGGAGGAAACCACCATTCGCTCGGCCCGACAGGGACCGATGGCTACTATGGTCTGGATAATCGGGATGAGGACGTTTGGGGATTGGCCTTTAATACGCCACCGCTCCGCGAGCCGGTCGAGATCCTCGGATTCGCAAGGGCGCGATTGTTTGTGTCGGCCACGGCGCCGGTCGCCAACTGGATTGTAAGGCTAATGGACGTTGCCCCGGACGGCACTTCCTACCTTATCTCCCGTGGATGTCTCAATGGAACTCATCGGCGTTCGCACACTAATCCGGAGGCTCTTGTTCCAGGGGAAGTCTATGAGATCTTGGTACAGCTCATGTGCACGGGCTATACGTTCGACCCTAACCATCGCATCCGGGTTGTTGTCACAAATGCCGATTTTCCTATCTATTGGCCGTCCCCTTACATGATGACGACGACTCTTTTCACGGGCGGCGACCGGCCATCTCACATCGAACTTCCCGTCCTTCCCAAACTGCAGTATATCGCTGGGAACCTGCCGATTTTGGCAGAATCCATCCTGAAATTGGGCAAAAGCGAACGCGGGGAGCAAGGCGGTGACCGAGTTCAAGCTTATGACATAACATATGATGCCGTCAGGGGAACACACAAATCATTTTTCATCTTGGGAGACGACACGATCTGGTGCCGGGTCAAGGACGACGATCCGGCAACGGCATCGCTTGAGCTCTCGGGCTTCACCATGTCCGAGGGGAGCACCAGGCGAGTCGAGGCCCGCGTAGAGGGATCTCTGCGCTCGACCGTGGACGATTTCATACTAGACGTCACTTGTACGCTGCTTGAAAACAAAAAGGTGGTTAAAACCCGCCAGTGGAAGGATACGGTCCGGCGGGAGCTTGTTTAGATTTGACCGGGAGCTCAGTCCAGGAGGACACGCCATGAGATGCAGATTATTACTGCGAACTGTTTTTGCAGTACTGACGCTCTTGTTCCCATCGGTGGGGGGAGGTGACCATTCTATAACCGCAGTGGCCGACAAATCGCTATCGTTCCGCGTTTCATTCAGAGCGGCGGTACGCCAGGATTCGGCCGACGGACGAGTATACGTGATCATAGACAGGAAGGACGCCACGGCCGNNGAGCCGCGTCTCGGAGTGGACATCACCGGCGTGCCCCTATGGGGTAAGGATATAATCGGCATGCGGCCCGGGCAGCAGGTTGCCCTTGATTCGAGCACGGACATTTACGGGTTCCCCTACGAATCAATCGGCCGGCTGCCGGAGGGCGACTACACGGTGCAGGGATTCTTAAACATCTACTCGACGGTTCATCGCGCCGATGGTAGAGTCCTGCAGGTGCATTTCCCTGCTGGCGACGGCGGCAAGCCTTTCAACTCGCCGGGAAACCTCTACAGCACCCCCGTCAAGCTACGTCTCTCGCGGAAGTCCGGTCCGATCGACATCGTGCTCGACAAGGTTATCCACCCGGCGGACCCTGTGCCCGCAGGCGGCACCCCCCAACAAGGGAATCCTCCGGAGTCGGAGCATGTGAAACAGCTCAAGATCAGAAGCGACCTCGTTTCAAAGTTCTGGGGCACTGACATGTACATGGGGGCCACTGTTCTCCTGCCCGAGGGCTACGACGACCCCGAGAACCGTGACCGCAAGTATCCGGTCGTCTATGCCGCAGGTCACTACTCTGAGCGTCCGCCGTATGACTTCGTCGAGCCGGGATCGGGCAAGCCCTCAAATGAGTTCTCGGGCTGGTGGATGTCGGACAAGGCCCCGCGCTTCATCATCTGTACGTGGCGCAGCGAAAACCCCTACTACGACGATTCCTACTACGTGAACACCGCCAACATGGGCCCTTACGGTGACGCGACCCTAAAGGAGCTCATCCCGGCGATCGAGAAGCGCTTCCGCATCTACGCCGAGCCTTGGGCCCGCACGATTGAGGGTTGCTCGACAGGCGGTGGCATTGCCGCCTACCAGGTCATCTTCTATCCAAAGTTCTGGTGCGGGGCGTGGCCCGGCGCTCCCGATCCGCTCGATTTCCGTGCGCATCAGAACGTGAACATATACTCGGACTTCAATGCCTACGTCTGGGATAAAGGCTCGATCCCGGGCTCGATCAAGGTTCCGCGTCCGGGCAAGCGCACGCCGCAGGGCGACATAGGATACACCGTGGAGCAGGAGAATGACTGGGAGCAAGCCATCGCCAGCAAAGGCCGCTCGCAGATCGGCGTTTGGGACATGTGGCAGGCGGTGTATGGCCCGGTCGGTCCCGACGGCTATCCTGCCGCGCTCTGGGACAAAGAGACTGGTGTCATCGACCAAACAGTGGCCAACGCGTGGAAGCCTANNCAATCTACGTTACTGAACACTGGCCGACAATAGGCCAGGATTTGAGCGGCAAGCTCCACTTCTGGGTTGGCACCGATGACGACTACTTCCTGGATCGCAGCGTGAAGTACTTTCAGGAGGAGACTGACAAGCTGACAAATCCGAAGGCGAATTTCACGTTCGACTACGTCCAAGGTGCGGGCCATTGCGGAGCCCAGCTGTTTCCCCGGGGCGGCGCCATTGGCAGGCTGGTCGAAATGACGCGGACGATGAGGGAAGCGGCCCCGCATCCTAAAGACAAGTGGTGGTGGCATCCCGACTGAACTCTATTGACCCGGATGTAGAGTCTGCGCTGCTTGAGTAGTCCGTGATTAGTTCCACGCGGCGGGCGTTGCCGAGCGCCGGGTCCGCCTGCTTCGCCAACGCGAATGGAAAGAAACGATCCGCCGGGACTATCAGTAAGCCTGTCTCACCGCTCTTGCCTGAATTTTTGAATCAGCTCTTCGAGTTTTTTTCTTTCTGTTGGAGAAAGAAGATGAGCCGATCGCCTTTGATACTTTTCAAGGCACTCCAGGCCCTTTGGCGTTTCTCCCTTTTCAAAATAGGTTAGACCCAAAAAATAATAGACCTGATCAAGGTCAGGCTTTAATTCCAGGGCTTTTTCCCAGCAGTAGATCGCCCCGTCCAGATTGTCGGCGAGCCGGTAGGCCGTTCCCAATCCGTTATAAGGAGACGCATAGTCGGGATCCAGTTCGATAGCTTTCTTAAAACTCTCGACACTTTTATGAAAAGCTCTTTGATCTTCAGTTTTCAGAGAGAGGTAATAATACGCCGCACCGAGATTATTATGAACAGTCGCGTTTTTCTGGTCGATGGCAAGGGCCTTCTCGTAAGCCGCGATTCCATTCTCGAGATCCCCCCGGCTCGAGTGGGCGACGCCCAAATTCAGCCAGATCGCCGGATCATAGTCCATCTCGCGGAACCTATTCTCGCCCATCATCCTGATGACCTCGTCATGCTGACCGGCCGCAAGGAGACAACTGGTATATTCAAAGAAAAGATCGTAGTTCTCCGGAACCGCGGCCAGCCCTTTTTTCAAGACATCGAGGGCGTTAGTTAGCTTTCCTGTTTCCTTATAGATGATGGCCAGATCATAATGGGCGGCGGTGAAATCCTTTCTCTCCGCAATAATCCCCTCGAGAAGCTTGACCGCTTCGGTGATTTTCGCTTTTCTGTAGAGATCTTTAGCCTCTAAGGCCCTATTATAAAAGGGGAGAAGGACTTTGATGTCGTCCTCGGGGCCGAAATTGTCCTTTTTCGAATCCTGTGGGCTCGAGGCAGAAACGTATCCCAGGCTCCTCAATTTTTCCAGAGCTTCCCGGTCCATCCTTTCCGGTCGTTTCATCTCGTCGGACAGGGAAAGGCTCTTGACGATTTGCCCGAGTTGATCCCCGGCCTCGGCCATGGCTTTTTTCTCGGCCAGGTTCTTGAGCTCAGCAAAATCATTATCGAGATTGTAGAGCTCCGGAATCGGGGAGTCGATGAATTTGTCTCGGCCAGCGATAAAACCTCTCAAAGGAGCCCAGCCTTTGCTGTAGTGAGGGTCGAGAGATTCAAAATAAATGGGTCGCTTGGGCAGAGCCTTTCCTGCCATTGCTGGAAGAAGTGAAATCCCCTGAAGGAAGAGTGGCTTATCGATCCGAAGGACATCACAAACAGTCGGAAAAAGGTCAATGTGGCTCACTTGTTGGTCAACTCGACCGTTCTTTCCCCCCGGCAAGATAATGATAAGAGGAACCCAGAGCGTTGCGTTATAGGCGAAGCAGCCGTGAGTTAGTTCACCGTGTTCGCCAAGGGATTCGCCGTGGTCTCCCGTGAGAATGACGAGCGTGTTATCGAAGCAGTGGTTTTCTCTCAAATAGGATAAGAGGCTGCCCAGGGAATAATCCACATAAGCCACTTCCCCATCATAAGGCTGCTTTTTGTGCAGAGTATCAAAAGGAGGCGGCGGTTCATAAGGATCGTGGGGGTCGTAACAGTGGACCCAGAGGAACCAGGGCGACTTTTGGATTCTGAGCCAACCGAGGGCCCTGTCGATAACGACTTCAGCTCTTCGTTCCAAAACGGAACGTTTCTTATAGCCCAAGCCGGCGAAGTCGTCGTCATAAGCGTCGAAATCTCGGCCCAGCCCAAACTTCGAATCGAGGGGATAGCCGCCGACAAATGCTCCTGAGGAGTAGCCATAACTCTTTAAATATCCGGCCAAGGTCGTAGATCCCTGACGGACGNNAATGCTCTTGAAAACAGGGTCCCCATTTCTGCCAAACTGTCGATATTTGGCGTTTTGAGATAGGGACTTGAGTAGCAGCCCAGCCGGTCCGGCCTCAGCGTGTCTATAGTGATGAGCAGAAGATTAATCCGCTTGCCTTCACTTTTGTCCTGGGAATAGGAGAGGAGAACGAAAGAAAAAACGCCCGAAAAAAGACAGACCAAAAAAGGTTGCAAGGTCGGTCTTTTCTTGCCAGATACTTGGCGAATTCCCATAACTTCAATCAGTCCCGTCAGTTGAGAAAATAGTCCAAAGTCTCGACCCTGTCAAGAATCTGTAGGTATGCACATGATCAGCTACACCTGAAGGCCGGCTCTTTCTCGGAAACGCTCATAAGGGGTCATCCCGGCCAATGCGGAATGGGATCGTTGATAGTTATAGAAGTCTTCCCATTCCCTCAGTTTCTGGTTAAATAGCCGTGTTTCGTCTATAACAACCCCCTTTAGCATCCAATAAAACTCCTCTTCGTCGCTTCGGTGGCTTCGCTCGACCTTCCCATTGAGCCGTGGCCGTCGAGGTTTTATATAGACGTGATTAATTCCCTTGTCCAGCACATGCCAATGGAACTGTCCTTGAAACTCAGAGCCATTGTCGGTTTGGATCACTTCTGTCCTAAAAGGCAGCCGGGATAGCGCATAATCATAGACCATGATTTTCCACGGCCCAAAATGGTATTTTTATAAGCCCTGCCAGGCAGGAAAAGATGTCTATGTCAAGAAACCGCTGGCGATACCCATTAAAGTAGGCCGAGCCATGATCGACGCCGCACACAGGTACAACTGTGTGGTCCTAGTTGGGACACAGGTCCCGGGCAGCGGGAGCAAGGGTCAGAAGCACGGGCTTAGACCTCTATGGGTGCGGAGTCGGCTATATGATCAATGTAGCCGAAGTCGAGCAGGCCTCCGATCACGCCAAAACGGCGAACATGAGGACGATCATCGGCGTTCCCAGACATCGCTGGCGTTGAAGGCAGGACTTGACTTTATGTTGTTTGAAGCCATGATCGGCAGTTCGTCCGATGACCTAAGACTTACCGGGAGTTTCCGGCAGCGATGATGGTATTGAAATCTAGAGGGTATCTTTCAGATTCGCTAAGCGCGCCCATACCCCGGCT